>NZ_JAILWL010000439.1 GCF_025698965.1 Roseibium sp. | reverse complement strand
GGGACTACGAAGCGGCAATTTCCACTTTTGAACGCATGCTGATTTATGCACCCGATCTGCCGCGCGTTCAGCTCGAACTGGGTGTGCTGTATTTTCGGATCGGATCGACGGAAATAGCACGCTACTATTTCGAACAGGCGCTCAACGCACCGGACGTTCCGGCAGAAGTGCAGACACGTGTCGAAGCCTATCTCGCGGCGATCACGAAACAGGAGGACCCTGCGAGTTTTCGGGCAGCTGTCGTGACCGGGGTTCGGTATCAGTCCAATGCCAACGCCGCACCCGGCAGCCGGCGGGTCGACCTGAATGGCGGAACCTTTCTGCTCGACGATACAGCCACCGGCAAGGCGGATGTCAATGCGTTTCTCGCTGCCCGTATCCATGGTTCCTACGACCTGGGACTTCAGGGCGATCTGATCGAGGCAGACCTGATTTTCTATGGCGCCCGGTACGCGGATATTGTGCGACTGGATACGGCTCTGTCGGAATTGACGCTTGGACCGTCCCTGAACCTGGAAAGGTTTGACCTCGACAACACGCAACTCGGGCTCTACGCAATCGCTGCCGGGATCCGCCTCAATCACGCCAACTACAACGGTGCCCTCGGTGCGGGCATCCGCTTGGTGTCGCAGGTGACCGACACCGTCAAGGTCGACAGCAAGATCGAATGGCGTCGGCGCTGGTATAATGATACCGCCGAGTATCCGACGGTGTCGGACCGGAATGGCTCATATCTGCGGCTCGCTGCAACGGTTACGCGGGTGCTGTCGCAGACCGTATCCGTCAGAACCTTGATTCTTGCGGATTTTGAAGAAACCAAACAGGAATGGACCCAGAGCTGGGAAGTTGGCGGCGGTATTGGCGGTACGGTGCAATTCGATTCGCCCATTGAGAAACTCTCTTTGCCCTGGTCGCTTGATTTGGAGGCAGGCTATATTTACCGCGAATATCAGGGGCCGGATCCTCTGATTGACGCAACAGCCGCCCAGCACGATCACGAAGGCTGGCTCCGGTCAGGATTATCCGTCCCCTTGCGCCCGGACCTGGCCGTCGGCGTGACGGGAGAATTTCGCCGGCAATACTCCAACTACGATCTCGGGACTTATTCGAACGCGTCCGCCCTGGTCTCGTTGACCAAGGCCTTTTAGGAATGTGGTGCATGACTGATTTTTCCGAACGGTTGTCGAACGGCACGCTTTCACACATGCGTCAGGCGTCAGTTTTTCTTCTGGCTCTTGTTGCAATCGTTCCAGGTGCCCGGGCGGTTGAAGTTGGTGTTGCCTCTGCGGTCAATTCGGACGCTTTTGGAACGCCTCCTGGCGGTCTGCGCGGCACCAAGGTGCTCGGCGACAATGTCATTTATAATGAGCGCATCGAAACCAGCGGGTCCGGCCTGGTGCAGGTTCTCCTCGCGGATGGTTCAACTTTCACGGTCGGTGCCAGCTCCGACCTGGTCATAGATGAGTTCGTTTACGATCCGAATGGAGGATCCGGAAAACTGGTGGCGTCTTTCGGAAAAGGCGTTGCCCGTTTTGTTGGCGGCAAATTGAGCAAGAAACGTGGCGGTGTCACCGTGAAGACACCGGTTGGAACGATCGGTATTCGTGGTGGGATCGCCAATATCGACCTGTCGTCGAACCCACCTGTGCTTTCGTTTCTGTTCGGCAAGGATCTGACCTTTACCGGCAAGGACGGCAAAACCACGCGCATACATCGCAGCGGCTATTCCATGGAAATCGGTTCGAATGGACGCACGAGTGTCCGCCGAACCACTCAATCAGATCTGGGCAATGTCCAAACGGCGATGACAAGCCGAAACCAGAACGGCGGAATTCCCACGCCACCGACGAGCAGTCAAATCGAGCAATCCGGACTTCCTCGCGTCAATTCTCGTCTTGGGGTCGTAACGACTACGCCTCCGCGCAAGCCGAGCCCGGTGGAGGCGTCGAAACTCAGCGACCCCGAGACCGATATCATTCAGACACAGGTGCTGCAGCAACAACAGACAACCGAAGAGATTGAAGTTGAAGAAGACGACGGCGAAACAACGGTCGGCGAAACGGATGAGGCTCGGGTCCTGAGGGCAGGAACTGGTTTTTTTGTCAGCCAGTCTTCCACTTCAGTACGAGACCCTGGAACACAGGGCATTGTGGGCGGACCGAACGGCTTCGACGAAGTTGTCGTGTTCACACAGGACCCGGATACGGCCGCAAACACTTATCGCATCTGGTCGGGGGTTGCCGATGGTGAAACCATCTACGTTTTCGATCCAGATGATACGGTAAACGAGTATTACACCCAGACGGTTACGGCCGAGGGTGATATCGCTGAGAATTACTCTGCCGGCTTTATTCCAGATGCCCCCGTCTTGTCGGGGGAGATCGTTCAAAATGCCCGCGGGCAGCGTATTACCGGCGAAGGATTCGGTTTCTTTCTCCAATTCCAGGCGGTGGAAGCAGGGCTTGAACCTGAATTCAATTATGGCGGCACGGATTATTTTTACGGCCTTTACGGCGACGCCACGGATTTTGATGCTTTCGATGGCTCAGACACTGAAAAACTCAGGACCTATGAGCTGCATGGCGATGCCCTGACCGCTTTTCAACTCGCTTATTTAGACGAAGCTGACGCACTTGTTCCGGCGTTTTCTTCGGCGTTGTTCCTCAATCCGGCGGTTGCAGCAGAATTGGGTGCGGATTTTCTGAGCCAGGTTGAAAACAGCGGCCTGAAGATTTTGGAAACGTCGTCGCAAACGCTGGACGGAGCCAGTTACCTGACAGCCTCCATGTATGTTTCCGACGGTACCAGTACTCAGAAATCGTTTGTTTCCCTGAGCCTTGGTGAGATTACCGGCAGCGACGGATCGTTGACGCTGAACGGAGAGCGGCGGGGAGGGCATCGGACGGATACCGGCGTGTCGGCTGGCCTCTACGCCGGGACTGTGGCAAGTCTTGAAGGGGCTTCGGGTGGCGGTTTCTTCGGTTCGAACGCAGACTATTTGGTTCTCAGTCCGGGTGGACTTGAAGATGGCAACACCTTTACCGACGGTTATGTGGAAGTGCCCTCCGGCACGACCGTAACGGACCAGATGAGCGGCACGATGCATGTGGCAGAATTGGCAAGTGAAGTCGATGTGTCGACGCTTGACCGCGTCGACACGACCATGACCGGTTATGCGGCTGGTGTGCTTGAATCCTCGGTAAACTACGCATCGCCCTCGATAGGACCGGTTCTCTTCAACAGCACATCTACGGACGGGTTTTCCATTGCGTTTGATGCAAGCAACGGAACGCTCTACGCATCGTTGACTGTAGAGGATGTCAACGAAACCGATCGCGAAATCAACAAGTACGAGATTTCTTTCGGGGATCCGTCCGGTTCGGGGCAGTCAGTCTATATTGACACCGACACCTATGCCGCCATCGAGACGACGGGTGGCGCAGGGACGCTGCTGACGACGAATGACGGAGAGGTCGTTGCGCCAACATCCGGAACGACACCTGACAGCTACATTGTCCCGAGCACGCTTGTAGAGGGGGCGGACGATACGCTGTTTGCGTCAACTGACAAATGCGCCTGTGAGTTTCTTGAATGGGGGTACTGGGGAACCAAGATCGAAGCGGACGACACCAAACTTGCCCAAGGAGAACGGTTCGACACCTTCCATATGGGAACATGGGTTGCCGGAGAAGTGACGGACTCCATCGATCTTCCGTCTTCGGGCGATGCGGATTACACCGGTCATGCGGTCGGCAATGTCATCAACAATGGTGCCCAGTATCTGGCTTCGGGCAAATTCACGATGTCCGTAAACTTTGGTGATCGCGCAGCCTTCGCGACGATTTCCGATTTTGACGGCCGTACCATGACCTCGATCCCGACTGAACAGACTGTCGCCAGCGGCAATTTGTTCGTGGGTGGCCTGTCGGGACCGGCTGGGCTGAACGGAACGCTCAATGCATCCCTTGTGGCCGGACCAAATTCCAACCATGAAGGCGTCATCGGAAATTTCAATGCACAGCACGGCAGCTGGTCTGCCAACGGCATCGTTGCCGGGGAGCTGGACTAGCAAAGATCCAGAACGTGCTTGGGTGTGTATGATCGAAAAGCTCCGGTTTTTCAGTGTGTTGCAATGAGTGAAAGTTTTCCCCAGCTGGGTGGCCGACAACAGGCAAAAAACTTTGCCGGGGTGCTGGACAAGGTCAGAGCGAGCCTCTATAAGGACCGGGCTTTCAGCGAACGGGGCTTTGTCCCGGACCATTCGCCAAGCGCGCCCAGATAGCTCAGTTGGTAGAGCAGCGGATTGAAAATCCGCGTGTCGGTGGTTCGATTCCGCCTCTGGGCACCACTCTTCCTTCGTATTTCCAGTATTTTGAACGGTCTCATGGCCGAGCTCTTAGCTGTTTTGATGCTCCTATTGGCGGCAACTGGAATTTGTTCCGACTGAGAAAGAAGAGAAAGAAGCATCTTGATCCGAGATGCCCGGTTCTGCTTGTCATCCCTCGAACGTCAGTCCTGCCAGAGCCAGGCGGCGCCTCTGACGCCTGAGCTGTCGCCATGAAGAGCCTTGCGGATTTCCGTGTCATAGCGATCTGAGAAGATATAAGGCGTCATGGCTTTGGGCAGATCGTCGTAGAGTTCGTCAACATTCGACATGCCGCCCCCAAGGACAAAGACATCCGGATCCAGAAGATTTGCCGACATGGCAAGGGCGCGGCCGACACGGCTGACAAAGGCCTGGTAAATCCGGGTGGCAACCTCATCGCCCTGTCGTTTCAGTTCAATGATGCCGGGTCCCTTAAGGGAAGTGCCGGAATGCGTTTCGTATTCGGTCTGAAAGCCGGTGCCGGAACACCAGAATTCGATGGCGCCCTTGTGACCGATCCAGCAATCCGGTCCCGGAAATTCTTCGCGCTTCAGCCAAGGCACGGTGATCGCGCCCCATTCGCCCGCAATGCCGTTTGCGCCACGATGAGCCCTGCCATTAATCGAAATTCCGGAGCCCGCTCCCGTTCCCAGAATAACAGCGTGGACGACACTCATCCCGGCACCGGCACCGTCGATAGCTTCGGAGACAGCAAGGCAATTTGCGTCGTTCTGGATTCTTACCGGGCGGTTGGTTGCTGTTTCCAGATCCCGTGCGAGGGGCATGCCGTTCAGCCAGGTGGCGTTTGAATTCTTCACCAGTCCGGTCTGCGGCGAGATGGAGCCGGGAATGCCGATACCAAGCGTTCCGGTCAGACCGGTATCAGCCTCAGCGATGCGGACAAGCTCAGCGACCGCGGTAACACAGCCGTCATAGTCGTTGCGCGGTGTCGGAACGCGTTTGCGAAAGAGGCTGTTTCCCGCGTCGTCGAGAGCGATGATTTCCATTTTGGTGCCGCCCCAGTCGATCCCAAGTCGCATCGTTCTTTCAGTCCTTCAGGCTCGGAGATGCTCTTCAGGCGTTTCCGGAGCAGTTCTCTTCGGTCACCGCCGGTCTGCCCGGCGGTGTTTGCTCAGTTTATGAGGTGGAACGGATCAGCAGATCCTGTTTTCAGATTTAGGGTCGAAAGCGACGGCTTTTTCCATATTGAATGCGAATTTGAATGTTTCGCCTGCAGTGACCGGGAC
>NZ_JAILWL010000438.1 GCF_025698965.1 Roseibium sp. | reverse complement strand
TATAGCCGCCATCCCAGTAGGGTTCGCCGTCGATTTCAACCGCCTGATAAAGCTGCGGCAGACAGGCGGACGCCATCACGGCGTCCAGGGTGACTTCCTTTTCGCTGAACACCCGGATCTTGCCGGTGAAGACATTGGTCGCCGCGATAAACAGTTTCACTCCGGAACAACAATGCACCTGGTCGAAATCGACCATTTTCTCCACCACATCCCTGAGGGGATTGATGTTCAGCGGATTGAATTCGTAAGGCGACGCAAAGCGCGACATGATATCGAAATAGAGATAGCTCGGCGAGTGGTCGAGGCTCCAATTGCCAAGGAGAATGTCCAGCGGCGACCGCTGGATCGGGCTGAACTTTGCCTGTTCGCTCACTTCGTGCCAGAAGGCCTCCAGGCTCGCGCGGGCACCCTGCTCCCCTCCGGCTTCCATGCCACTTGCCAGGACAACGGCATTCATCGCTCCGGCTGACGTGCCGGTGATCGCATCGATGGTAAAGCGGCTGTCTTCCAGGAACCAGTCCAGAACACCCCAGGTGAAGGCGCCGTGGGCACCTCCACCTTGCAAAGCCAGATTGATTTTCTTCGGCTCGGTCACGGCAGCTGCCTTTTCATCAAGTGCCAACGCGTCAATGGGGATCGTTCAAACAACTATTGCGCGGTCCAGCCACCATCAAGCGGCAAAACAGATCCGGTGATGGAAGATGCGGTGTCGGAACACAGGAACACCGCATATCCGGCCACCTGTTCAATCGTGACGAATTGCTTGGTCGGCTGCGCCTTCAGCATCACATCTTTCTTGACCTCTTCTTCCGTCATGTTGCGGGCCTTCATCGTGTCGGGAATCTGCGCTTCCACCAATGGCGTCCAGACGTAACCCGGGCAAATCGCATTGACGGTAATACCCTGCTCCGCAACTTCCAGCGCAACGCTTTTCGTGAGACCGGCGATCCCGTGTTTTGCGGCCACATAGGCTGATTTAAACGGTGATGCGACCAGGGCATGTGCGGAAGCCGTATTGATGATGCGCCCCCAGCCGCGCTCCTTCATGCCCGGCAACGCCGCCCGGATAGCATGGAAAGCAGAAGAAAGATTGATCGCTATAATAGCGTCCCATTTCTCAACCGGGAATTCATCGACCGGCGAGACGAACTGAATTCCGGCATTGTTGACCAGAATGTCAACCGAGCCGAACTCTTTCTGCGCATCCGCAACCATCCCGGCAATTTCGTCACCCTTGAGCATGTTGGCCGGGGAATAGACACAGCGCACGCCGAATTCCTCCTCAATCGCCGCCCGTGTCCTTTCGATCTCGTCGGCGTCGCCCAGGCCGTTAATGACGACATTCGCACCTTGTTCTGCAAAGGCGCGCGCGCATCCGAGTCCGATCCCGGATGTGGAACCGGTAACGACAGCGGTTTTGTTGGCAAGCATTATGGATCTCCCAGGGAAAAATCAGAATTCGGGCACAACATTTGACCAGTTCTCGCCGCACTGCAACAACGGAATGACGAAAAGTGATTACCGAGTCAGATTTGGGATATCAGCGGCGTTTCATTCTTTGCGCCCCGGCCAGAGCCTTGCGCGCGCGGTCACGGGCAACCGTTCTCTGTTCTTCCGCCTTCGAATAGTCCTCGGCCCTGAGCCCCAGTTTCGCCGCGAAGCGTTCCCGAATAAGGCCGTAGAAGGTTGCGTGCAGGCTGGCAAAAATCCACACGAGGATTAGCATCGTGCCCATCGGAAAAATCGCAGACCGGATCTGCTGCCACAGTTCATTGGCCGGCATCAGACCGTCGCTGACACTAAGCAGAAAGCCCCACACAAACACAAGGAACCCGGCGAGCAGGCTCATGACAAGCGCCGAAAAGGCCATGGGCCAGCCGAGCCCGGCCGTCGCCCGCCAGCTCTCCTTGAGGGTCAGCGGATCGTCAACAGCGGCGGCAGGTAGAACGACCGAGAATTTCTGGACAACCATCAGCGCGATAAACGGAGCCAGGAACAGAAGAAGCAGACCGAAACCCGCAGTCATCGCCGCCAGCAGCAACGACACAATCACCAGAGGAACAAGCGACAACGCCCCGATCAGACTCAGAACAACCTGATTGATGATCACGCGGACAGTGCGCCGACCGAAAAAAACGGGAAAATCGCGCGCATCGATCAGAATTCGGCGGACATAGGCGATGCCGATACCAAAACCCACGATCAGATTTGCGATTGCCGCGAGCGCACGCAACGCCCCTTCATCAGGTGCGGCAACCGGCTCCGTCATATAGGACACCGTGGTGAAGCCGCTTTCCGGCATCATCGATGCACCGATGACAAAATTCAGGGCAACCAGGACCAGGATATAGGCCCAGCCTGTTTTCAGCAGCGTTCCGATATGATGCTGCGCCAGCGATAGCGACCGTTCCAGAACGGTGATGAACATGACCTGCCCCCGTTGATCGGCTCCAGACGGAAGGTAGGGATTTTATTGAAAAACGCTAGGGTCTAGACCGTAACCCTGTCTTTCCATTGCAATTCGATAACCTGCGGTCAGAACGGATATACCAAGCACCGTGACAATGATCTGCAACAGCACATTCAGCAACAGCAGTTTGAACTGAAGCAGAAAAATCGGAAGGCTTCCTGCTGCTGCCTCAATGAAAAACTGAAAGAGCACACTCAACAGCACGAATGGAACCGACAGGATCAGAGTCGCAAAGAACATGCGCCAGCCGAGCCCTTCACTTATCGAATAAGCCTCCCCCAGACCAAGAGAATGCTCTACGGCTGTCGCAGGCAGAATGAGCGAAAATCTGAAGAATGTCGGGATCGCAAAGATCATGAACAGAATTGCGATCACGCCGGTAATTGCCGCACTTCCTGTTAGCAGTTGCACAATCGTGATTACCATCGAGATTCCAACGATGATCAATGCCAGGAGAAGAGACTTGAGAATGAACTTCACTTCCAGCCCACCGACTTTCAGATGAATGATCCCGGGCGTTTCCCTGAGCAGCCCGAAACGATGCCAGGCAACACCGATGCTTGCCGACGAGAGCAAGGCAAATGCAACCATGACCAATGACAACAGCAGCACCGCTCCAGGATTGGCAGCTTGCTGCGCCGTGGTTCCGAAACCCAGCTGAATCGCCATCATCAGACCGAATTGAAGCACGAACCAGCTTCCGCAGACCTTGAAAACGGTTTCAAGATTTCCAAACACAAGCGAAACCGAGTCGCCGAGCAAACGCTTCAACATTCCAACGCCCCCAAAACCCCTAAAAAGCACAAATATTTAGGCTCTTTGTCCATGCATTTACTTGCTATGATTTTCAATTGCAATGAAACCGTTCTGCACCATGGCACTGACAGGATGACCTGCGACGGGATTGCCTTTTTCGACGCAGAACCAAATCATTTTCTGGAAACTTTGACCAATATCCCTCATATGGTTGGCAAAAGCCTGAAACCTGCTGGTTCCTGTTATGATTGATGATTTCGCAAAAGCCCTGCCCCGCCGCAAATCCATTGGCGTTCCTGTCGGCAATGTAATGGTGGGCGGCGATGCGCCGATTGTCGTGCAGTCCATGACAAACACGGATACGGCCGACGCAGATGCAACGGTCGCACAGGTTGCGGCGCTCGCGCGTGCCGGATCGGAGATCGTGCGAATTACGGTGGACCGGCCGGAAGCTGCAGAACAGGTGCCCCGGATCCGGGAACGGCTCGACCGTATCGGCATCGATGTGCCGCTGGTTGGAGATTTTCATTATATCGGCCACAAACTGCTAACGGATTATCCCGATTGCGCACAAGCACTGGACAAATACCGGATCAATCCGGGCAATGTCGGTTTCAAGGCCAAGCGCGATACACAATTCTCGCAGATCATCGACATCGCCCTGAAACATGACAAGCCGGTGCGCATCGGGGTCAATTGGGGATCGCTCGATCAGGAACTCCTGACGAAGCTGATGGATGAGAACGCGGAAAGCGCCACACCTGTATCCGCTGCAGCGGTGATGCGCGAAGCCATAATCCAGTCCGGGCTTCTTTCGGCCGAACGCGCGGAAGCTCTTGGCATGGGCCGGGACAAGATCATCCTCTCCGCCAAGGTCAGCCAGGTTCAGGATCTGATTGCTGTTTATGCCGACCTTGCCCGCCGCTGTGACTATGCCTTGCATCTGGGCCTGACCGAAGCCGGCATGGGCACCAAGGGCATCGTGTCTTCCGCGGCCTCCATGGGCATTTTGTTGCAACAGGGGATCGGCGACACGATCCGTGTCTCCCTGACGCCGGAACCGGGCGGTGACCGCACCCGCGAAGTTCAGGTCGCTCAGGAATTGCTGCAAGTGATGGGTTTCCGGGCGTTTGTACCGGTCGTCGCAGCCTGCCCCGGCTGTGGTCGTACAACGTCAACCGTCTTTCAGGAACTCGCCAGCGACATCCAGGACCACATCCGCGAATCCATGCCAGTCTGGCGCGAGCAATATCCTGGCGTCGAAGGCCTCAATGTGGCTGTCATGGGCTGCATCGTAAACGGGCCCGGCGAATCCAAGCATGCCGATATCGGCATTTCGCTTCCCGGCACCGGTGAAACTCCGTCTGCACCCGTCTTTGTCGACGGTGAAAAAGTCACTACTCTGCGCGGATCCGGCATAGCAGATGAGTTCAAGCAAATGGTGCTGGATTACATCGAAAAACGCTATGGGGCCGGATCTTCGTCTTCCGACGCCGCCTGATCAAGCTGAGGGACTTAAATTAATGATGCAGCAGCCGGGCGCATCCGAGCCACAGAAGAAGCCGATCCTGGTCATTACGTCCCAGGTCGTCCGAGGCGGCATCAGCGGGCGGGGCCTGACATTCGCTCTGGAACGGATCGGCCACGGTGTCTGGTTCCTGCCGACCGTTCTGCTTCCCTGGCACCCGGGACATGGCAAAGGCACGCGCATTGTTGCATCCCCGCAAGATTTTGCAGCGATTGCAGCAGATCTGGCGGATTCGCCGAAACTCGGAGAACTGGGAGGTGTGATAACCGGTTATCTCGGCCATGCGGATCAGGCGAGCGCAATTGCGAAGCTGGTCAGAGCGGTCAAAGCCGCCAACCCGGAAGCGCCTTATCTTTGCGATCCGGTGATGGGAGATCGCACCAGCGCCTCCGGAGGCGGTCTCTATGTGCCCAAGGCTACGGCGGAAGCCATTCGCGACGAGCTGGTACCGCTTGCGGACATCGTCACCCCCAACGCATTCGAATTGGGTTGGATGACGCGCCGCGACGTTGACAGCGAACTTCAAGCGCTATCTGCCGCGCGCGCCCTTGGCAACGAACGGGTGCTGATCACCTCGTCACCTGCATTGCGCCGAAATGCGATTGCAAATCTGCTGGCCGGACCACGCGGTGCTGTCGCCGCCGAACATGCCGCCATAGTCAATCCGCCCCACGGTACCGGTGACCTGATTTCCGGTCTGTTCCTGTCCAATCGCCTCGAAGGTCTGGACGACGAGGAAGCCCTGAAACGCGCATCCGCGTCCGTGTTCGAGCTGGTTGCGCGCAGCGTCAAAAAGGGCGCCGATGAACTGCTTCTTGCTCAGGAACAGCAGTCGGTTGTCCGGGCAATGGCACTGGTCACATCGCGCCGGGTTGTTGAAA
>NZ_JAILWL010000437.1 GCF_025698965.1 Roseibium sp. | reverse complement strand
AAGCCGTCGAACAAGGCTGGCTTCCCGGCCCTTTGAACAGCGCGCTTCGGGAGCTTGGCATTCAGAACCTTGAATGCGCCTCCCGCGTCCTTATTTTTCAGCAGGATCTGGCAGCAGCTTATTTCAATAGTCTCGGGGTTCATGCCGAAGAAGCTGGTGCCATCTCAGAGGACGAAGGAAAGGAATGGCAGCAGTCGATTGACAGGTTGCGAGAGAAAGGCGAAATCTTCGCAACAATCGGTTACTTCCTCTTCACCGCCTCCCGTCCATGACACTTCAACCGGATCGCGTTTTTTGACCATACCCTCCTCCGCTGCCCATCTGCAGCGCTTCAAAGACGAGTTGACCTCCCATCTCGACTGGTTTGCAGAGCGCGGCCGCAAAGTGCGGTTCTGGTGGCGCGACGACGATGCCGTTAAGCCAACAAAACTGCTGGACCGCATGCTCGACCTCGCCAACCGTCACGGTGTTGACCTGGCCCTTGCCGTCATCCCGAAGGATGCAACCGAAGCGCTGGCGAAACGGCTGGCAAAAGAGCCTCGGGCCTGGGTTCTTCAGCACGGCTGGCAGCACAAGAATTTTCAACTCAAGGAAAAACGCGAAAAGGCTGCCGAACTCGGTTCGCGCCGAGACCCGGATGAATTGATTGCACAGCTTGCCGACGGCAAGGCAAAGCTGGAAGACCTTTTCGGCGACAAGTTCATCCATGCGATGGTGCCACCGTGGAATCGGATCGACCCGAAAATCTCACGTCGTCTGCTGGAGATCGATCTCCCTGGCCTTTCCACATTCACCTGGCACAATTTCCCACGGGCTCATCAGGTCCAGTCTCATATCGACATCCTGAAATGGAAGAAACATGTGCGTTTCATTGGCTGGGAAAGCGCCCGCCTGCGCTTCGATCTGCAGCTCACGAGACGACGGAACATCCGCCTGGAACCCGTTGGTCTGCTGACCCATCACCTTGCCCATGACGAAGGCTGTTTTGAGTTTCTGGAAGAGTTTCTGGCAATCGCCGCCCATCACGACGGTGCGGAATGGCCGGACGTAAAGGGTTTGTTCGCGCAGTAAACAGGTTTTCTCAGTGAAGATGGGAGATGTTGCTTGAAAGATGCGCTCTATTTGCTTGAGCCGGGTTTCACAGATCCGGATTATCCGAACAAGACATTCTATTGCTGGCATTGCGCGCTCATGGAAGGTGTCCTCACCTCGTTTCCCCATCTGGTGCAAAAGCTGGAGGTCCGACGGGTCGGCTGGCCAAGACCACGGCAGCCGATCATCAATTTTCTTGGGGAAGGTAACCAGAGCCTTCCTGTCTTGATCCTTGCTGAAGGCGGTTTCATCAACGACAAGGACTTGATCCTGCAAGCGTTGAGCGAGCGCCACGGCTTTCCGTTCCCCCATCCCTGATGTCGTCGCAGATGCAAAGTAGGAATGCTGATATGGATGTTTTGCTGATCGTCGACATGCAATGCGGATTGATGGAGGGGGCTGCCAAACACAATCTTTCCAGTGTGATCGAGCACATTAATGCGCTGACGAAAGAAGTGCGCCGCAGAAACGGTGCGGTTATCTGGATACGGCACTGTGGCACTGCAGGAGAGAGTTTCGAGCCGGGAACAAGTTCCTGGGCCTTTTTGCCTGAACTGATCAGAAACGAAGACGACACAATTGTCGAAAAATCATTGAATGACGGTTTTGCCGGAACCGAATTGAAAAGAACGCTCGAAGAGCTCCAGCCAACACGAGTGATGATTTGTGGTTGGGCTACCGATTTTTGCGTCGATTCAACAGTTCGCTCAGCGGTATCCAACCGGTTTCCAGTCGCAGTCGTCTCCGACGCTCATACGCTGGCTGACAGGCCGCACCTTTCTGCGTCAGCGGTCAAGGAACATCACCACTGGCTGTGGCAAAACCTTATTTCTGAAACACCGGTACAGCTGATTGAAACCAAGGCCTATCTAGAGGAACCTTCGCGTTGACGGGGTCGCCAGGATACGGTTGAAGCGACGACGTCACCGGCTCGCCTCCTCCTTCAGCACGTTGCTGTATTCCCTCCTCAGCATCGCCAGTTTCGGGTCGATATAGGTCTTGCAGAAAGGACGTTCTGGATCGGTGGCATAGTAATTTCGAAAGCGCGCATCAGATGCCTTGAAGCCAGCAAACGGAAGGACCCTCGTGACAAGAGGGTCGTCAAATTGCGGTTGAAAATCACACAGGATGCGGTCGACAAGCAAGCCGGTTTCGGCCTCCTCGACATAGACCGCACTCCGGTATTTGCCACGCAACTTGTGATGAGATGTGCTGGCATGTGTGCGCAGATGGATTTCTACAAGCACCTCAAGCGGCAGCGCTACTGGATCGAGGGTGACGATAACGGCTTCAGACCAACTGTCTTCCGGTGGTTCGGAACGGATGAAACCTTGTTCGACGGTTGAAATCCCGCCGAGCGCCTGAAAGACGGCTTCAGTGCACCAATGACAGCCACCGCCCAATCCGATTTTTACCTGCGCCTGTGCTGTCACCTGAATTCGTCCGTTTGTCAGCTTTGTCCGCGCATTTACCGCATCTGCCGGCGCAGTCGGCAAATCACATTCTCAGGATTGCAGCGTGTAGGATCTGTTGGCGATCATCCAGTCCGCGACCTGCCGGACGGGAGAGTCTTGGGCTTCATCCTCACGAAACGTAACGAAGTAGCCACGTCCCGAACCTGCCGAGACATCTGTCAATCTGACAAGCGCACCGCTTTCCAAAAAGACATCCAAGAGCCCCGCCCAGCACAGGCAAACGCCCTGCCCCGCCAGTGCAGCATTGACCATGAGTGCGTAGCTGTCGAAATCCAGCGTCCGCAGCTTGGTCCGGACCGGAGATCCGACGGCATCAAACCAGGTTTCCCAGTTGTACCAGGCACCAGTGTCACGATGCTGCCCCAACAGGCGTTCCGCCTTCAGGGCATCGACCGTAAGATCTCCGCCTTTCAAGGCGACATAGGCGGGACTTGCGACAGGAAAGACGTCCTCGCCAAGCACAGCGCCGACTTCCAGTCCTTGCCAGTCGCCATCGCCGAACCGGATGTTCACATCCGCTGTATCCTTATCGTCAGTATGCGCCTGACTTATGATTTGTATCGACGTTTCCGGCATGGCCTGTTCCAATTCCGGCAACCGCGGAATAAGCCAATAGGCAGCAAATCCCGATCCGCATGCAACGCTGACCGTTCCAGGTGCCGTTGTATCGCGCAATCGTTCGACCACCGCTTCGATCCGCGCCAGACCGGACCTCAAAACGTCAAATAACTCTTGCCCTTCTGCCGTTAACTTCAACGGCCGGGTACCTCGATCCACAACGCAGCAGCCAAGATCTTCTTCAAGCATGGCAAGACGGCGGCTGACGGCCGGTTGGGAGACATTCAGCTCCTGAGCGGCCCGAGTGAGTGTTCCATGCCGCGCGACGGCATCAAAAGCCAGCAGACTGGAAAAGGAAGGTAAACGACTCACACTATAACCTCAGCGTATAACGATATGAGATTTTCCAATATTGCATAAAGACCGCCTTTCAGGGAAGTTTCCATCCATAGGCCCAGTGAGGGAATGTCGTCTGTGAATTCAGAGCGGAGACTGAAACATGCGTATGAACGAAATCCTCGAAGACACCCATGAGGCAATTGTGGCTGCGGATCTCGACAAAATGCAGCGAGGCTTCGCGGAACATGTAGACCATCAGGCCGTTGAAGGTGGAACAGATCCAGTGTTCGGGACCGTTGAATGGAAAACGCTGATTTGCGCCAACAAAACTCCATCCAGCGGGCTTGTCTTCGGTGTTGCCAACTTTCCTCCGAATGGGTGTCTCAATCCTCACCGGCACGCTCCTGCCGAGTTCTATTTCGGTCTTGCAGGATCGGGCACCGTGACCATCAATGGCGAAACGCTTCGAATTGAGCCAGGCGTTGCGATCTATGTTCCGCCCAACGCCGAACACGGTGTGAATGCAGACGCGGCAGGACTATCGATGGCCTATGGCTTTCCATCCGACACGTTCGGCGCAATTGCCTATGAATTCGCGTGAAATGCACTAACGGTGATGGCACGGGGTTTTCTTGCAATTGACAGAACGCGCGCGGTGCGCGAGTGTCGCCCCATGATCAACTATCAGATGCTACATGTGATGACCATTCATACCGTCGTTCCTGCAGGGGACGCGGCATGGTTGTCATGGGTTGATATCTGACCTGATCACCATCGCCCCTGCTTAGTAAGAGCAGGGATTGCGATATGGCCTGCTCTTGAAAAAGATATCACGAGAGCCGGTATGAGACCTGACACCAATTCACCATCGGAACTCAACTCCGTTTCAAGGGCCCGTCCCTGGCCGGACGGTCTTGTCATACGCGCAATATCCCCTGCGGACGCTGAAGGCATTACAGCTCTTCAAAGTTTGCCGCAGTATCGCGCAGGAACCCTGAGGCTGCCCTATCCCAAAAAGAAAGACGTTGAAGCGCGGATCGAAAATGCATCACCCGACGCCGTTTCATTGGTTGCTGTCCTTGATGGGAAAATCGTGGCGATTGCCGGGTTTTCACGTTTCGCAGGCCGCCGTGGGCACGCAGCCGGTCTGGGAATGGGTGTTCACGATGACTATTGCGGCCGCGGCATAGGCGGGGCGATCCTGGCGGAGCTCTTGGACATTGCCGACAACTGGATGGATATCCGCCGGATTGAGCTCACGGTTTTCATCGACAACGTTGCTGCGATCAGGCTTTATGAGCGCTTCGGATTTGAAACCGAAGGCACGTTTAAATCGTTTGCATTCCGTGACGGAGTCTATGTTGATGCCCATTCAATGGCCCGTATTCGGGGCGGCTGATCAGGCGAACGGATGATTTGTCGACGACGCAATACGATGATGATCGTTCAACTAGACCAAGGGTTTCTTCTCCACTCTGGGTCATCCCCGATCTGGTCAGAGATGACGCCTATGGGAAACGGGCGGCCAGAGCCGCCCATTTCTTACGCAACAATCGCTTTGGGGTCTGCCGCGAAATCGATCGCGGTCTTGAGCGTTTCCATGTTGCCAACCTGGTTGCAGAGGATGAGAACCAGTCGCGCGTTCATGCGGTTGGCCTCATCATCGCTCATGTGACGCTGGCTGGAGACAAGGTATTCATAAAAGCCATCCGGATCTTCGAGATTCGAGTTCAATTTCAAAGACATCTTCACTCAGCTCCTATTGCCGTTTTAAGTGCGGCCTGCACCTTGTTGTCATTGAAGTGGCGCCATCGGGCTGCAACATGCTGGTCCGGCCGGATCAGGTAGACTGTGCCGGGTCTTCCGTCATAGCGGTCGGCAAGTTTGCCGTCGGCGTCGTCAATATCCTTGCCGACACGCAAAACTTCCACTCCGACATTGCCGTTCGCAACGTCCTCGGCATGCTCATCCCCGAACACCAGCAGGGTAAAACCATCACCGATCTGATTGAGGAACCAGGCGTCCTTGCCACCGACCCTGACAGGCGCATCGGCGCAACAGGTTCCGGGAGTCATCCGGCCTTCAAAGTCTTCCTCGTCCACCGTGTTCAAAGAACTCGTCACATAGGGCGTTGGCGCCGAGAGACGACCGGAATTCACCAGCGGCTTGGCAAAATC
>NZ_JAILWL010000436.1 GCF_025698965.1 Roseibium sp. | reverse complement strand
GCGGGAGCTGCGCAAGTATTTGCATCTTTCGAAGATTTCTTTCAGCTTAGACCGGATTTGCGACGAGGCAAAAGCTGACATGAAACAGAAAAATCCTGCCGAGACGTCACGCCTCGATGATGCTGCCCGAGCTGGATGGTTATACTATGTGGCCGGGAACACCCAGGACGAAATCGCTCGGAAACTCGGGGTTTCGCGGCAGTCCGCACAGCGCCTGGTGTCCCTTGCCGTCAGCGAGCGCCTGGTCAAGGTCCGGCTGGATCACCCGATTGCGCATTGTATGGAGCTCAGCAACAGACTGATTGAGCGCTTCGGCTTGCAAAACTGCGAAGTCGTACCCAGTGATCCGGATGCACCCTCCTCTCCCATCGGAATTGCACAGGCGGCCTCGGCAGAGATGGAGCGCCATTTCCGGTCTCAGCAACCCAAGATTATCGCCTTCGGCACCGGCAGAACCCTGCGCGCATCGGTGGATCAGCTTCCGGCCATGGACTGTCCTCAACATCGCATCGTTTCTCTGCTCGGCAATATGATGTCCGACGGATCGGCTTCCGCTTACAATGTCATCATCCGCCTGGCTGACCGGATCAATGCCCGCCACTATCCTATGCCTCTGCCCGTTTTCGCACGATCCCGCGAAGAGCTGCAGCTTCTGCACAATCAGGAAGCCGTTCACAATATCCTCGACCTGATCCGGCAGGCCGACGCAACCTTTGTCGGTATCGGCAATATGGGCCCGACCGCGCCGCTGGCGGTCGACGGTTTCGTCAGCCTCGACGAAATGCGCGCCTTGGAAAATGCCGGAGCAATCGGTGAAATCACCAGTTGGGTCTACACCCGGCAGGGGCAGCTCGTTGACGGCCTTTCCAATGATCTTGTTGCCAGCGCTCCGCTGCAACCTGCAAGCGACAAACCGGTTTATGGAGTTGCAGCCGGGGACGCAAAGGTACCGGCTATGCTTGGGGCTCTTGAAGGCAAGTTCATCAATTGCCTGATCACCAACGAAACCACTGCTGAGCATTTGCTCAAGCATTGAGCTTTTTCTCACCTCTCATAAGCGATTATATCTAAAGGTCTTTTTGCGATGCAGCGAAAGACCTTTTGTTTTTTCGGCTCGATAGCTCTTGACTCTAGCTGCTTAAAGACTGAATATTTGCTCGCTTGAATGGCAAATGCCCATCTCGCTTGGGAGGAAAATATGGCATTTCATACCCGTGCGCTTCTCGGCGCCTGTGCGGTCGCCGCGCTCTGCGTTCCGGCAACTGCAGAAACGATTACTATTGCAACCGTGAATAACGGCGACATGATCCGCATGCAGGGTCTGACGAAAGACTTCACTGAAAAAACCGGCCACGATGTGGAATGGGTAACGCTTGAAGAAAACGTTCTTCGTCAGCGCGTCACTCAGGACATTGCCGCAAAAGGCGGCCAGTTCGACATCATGACCATCGGCATGTACGAAACACCCATCTGGGGCAAGCAGAACTGGCTGGTCTCGCTCAACGACATGCCGGACAGCTACGATGTCGATGATATCCTGCCGGCAATGCGCGGCGGACTTTCCGTTGACGGCACGCTTTATGCGGCACCGTTTTACGGCGAAAGCTCCATGATCATGTATCGCACCGATCTCATGGAAAAGGCTGGGCTGGAAATGCCTGACGCCCCGACTTGGGAATTCGTTGCCGATGCCGCCCGCAAGATGACCGACAAGGACAATGAGATCTACGGTATCTGCCTGCGCGGCAAGGCAGGCTGGGGCGAGAACATGGCGTTTTTGACCGCCACGTCCAATGCCTTCGGTGCTCGCTGGTTCGACGAAGACTGGAAACCCCAGTTCGACAGCCCGGAGTGGAAGGAAACTCTTTCTTTCTACATTGACCTGATGAATGAAGCAGGCCCTCCAGGTGCGTCGACCAACGGTTTCAACGAAAACCTGTCGCTGTTCCAGCAGGGCAAATGCGGCATGTGGATCGATGCAACCGTTGCTGCATCCTTCGTGACCAACCCCGCAGACTCCACTGTCGCTGACAAGGTTGGCTTTGCGCTGGCACCGGACACCGGTCTCGGCAAGCGTGGCAACTGGCTGTGGGCCTGGGCGCTCGCAATTCCGGCCGGCACGCAAAAGGAAGCTGCCGCTAAGGAATTCATCAATTGGGCAACCTCCAAGGACTACCTGGAACTCGTTGCCGCGGAAGAAGGCTGGGCAAACGTTCCCCCGGGAACCCGGACGTCTCTTTATGAGAACCCGGAATACCAGAAGGTACCTTTCGCGAAGATGACGCTGGACAGCATCAACTCGGCTGATCCGACTGCTCCGACCGTCAAGCCTGTACCCTATATCGGCGTACAGTTTGTTGCGATCCCTGAGTTTGCAGGTATTGCGACCCAAGTCGGTCAGGAATTTTCTGCAGCTCTCGCCGGTCAACAATCCGTCGACGAGGCGCTGGCCAAGGCTCAGACGCTGACAGCAGAAGAAATGGAAGCCGCAGGCTACTAAGGGTCTCCTCCCTGACTGGGAGGGCGACATCGGCTCGCCCTCCCGATTTTTTGTCCGCACCCACCTCATCATCCATACTCCACGGCTCTAGACCGTCAACAGAGAAGGTGTGTCCATGGCTACCCAGCATTCGCGCTCCGCTGCGCGCATCATGATGGCGCCGGCCGTCGTCCTGCTCCTCGGCTGGATGCTCGTCCCGCTGACGATGACCCTGTATTTCTCGTTCAAGAAGTACCTGCCTTTGAGGGGCGGTGATCTTGGATGGGTCGGTTTTGACAATTATGTCCGGTTTGTTTCCTCCAGTGCCTTCTGGCCGAGCGTTCAGACAACCCTGGTCATCGTCGGCGGGGTGCTGCTGATCACCATTATCCTGGGTGTGCTGCTGTCGATCCTGCTGGACCAGCCCATGTGGGGCCAGGGGATTGTCCGGATCCTGGTGATCGCGCCGTTCTTCGTCATGCCGACCGTCTCCGCCCTGGTGTGGAAGAACATGTTCATGGATCCGGTCAACGGTCTCTTCGCCCATTTGTGGGAGGCCTTCGGAGCCCAGCCGGTCGAATGGCTGAGCGATGCATCCCTGCTGTCGATTATCATCATCGTCTCCTGGCAATGGCTGCCCTTTGCCACACTCATCCTGCTGACCGCCATCCAGTCCCTCGACAGCGAGCAGCTCGAGGCCGCCGAGATGGACGGCGCGCCGCCCCTGGCCCGGTTCGGCTTCATCATCCTGCCGCACCTGTCCCGCGCGATCACCATTGTCATCCTGATCCAGACGATCTTCCTGCTTGCGATCTTTGCCGAAATCTTCGTCACCACCGGCGGTGCCTTCGGAACCCGCACTCTGACCTACCTGATCTTCCAGCGCGTGCTGGAGAGCCAGAATGTCGGCCTCGGCTCGGCCGGCGGGGTCTACGCAATCATCCTGGCCAACATCGTTGCCATCTTCCTGATGCGCATCGTCGGCAAGAACCTGGACGCCTGAGGAGGGAACGATAATGGCCCGTGCTGTCACACCCCGCCGCAAGACGATCAACACCCTTGCCGCCTGGGCAATCGGTCTCCTGATCTTCTTCCCCATCCTGTGGACGATCCTGACCAGCTTCAAGACCGAAGCCCAGGCGATCAGCGACCCTCCGGTGTTCCTGTTCTTCGACTGGACCCTTGAGAACTATGCCGTCGTGCAGGAGCGCTCGGACTACATGCGCTTTTTGTGGAACTCGGTCATCATTGCCGGCGGCTCCACCCTGCTGGGCATCGTGATCGGCGTCCCGGCCGCCTGGTCGATGGCCTTCGTGCCGTCAAAGCGCACCAAGGACATCCTCATGTGGATGCTGTCGACCAAGATGCTGCCGGCTGTCGGCGTGCTCTATCCGATCTATCTCCTGTTCATCAAGCTCGGCCTGCTGGACACCCGGGTCGGCCTGACCCTGGTGCTGATGCTGATCAACCTGCCGATCATCATCTGGATGCTCTACACCTATTTCAAGGAGATCCCCGGCGAGATCCTGGAAGCCGCGCGCATGGACGGGGCAACGCTGAAGGAAGAAATCCTCTACATCCTGACACCGATGGCTGTCCCCGGCATCGCCTCGACGCTGCTGCTCAACATCATCCTGGCCTGGAACGAAGCCTTCTGGACCCTGAACCTGACGGCCGCAAAAGCAGCCCCCCTGACCGCTTTCATCGCCAGTTATTCCAGCCCGGAAGGTCTGTTCTACGCCAAGCTGAGCGCCGCCTCGACCATGGCGATCGCGCCGATCCTCATTCTGGGCTGGTTCAGCCAGAAACAGCTTGTACGCGGCCTGACCTTCGGCGCGGTTAAATAGGAGTTCCCGACATGGGTCAAATCACGCTCAACCAGATCACCAAAAGCTTCGGGGACGTTCAGGTCATTCCGCCTCTGGACCTGCAGATCAACGACGGTGAGTTCGTCGTCTTCGTCGGCCCCTCGGGCTGCGGCAAGTCCACGCTCCTGCGTCTGATCGCAGGTCTTGAAGATGTCAGCAGCGGCGCCATCGACATCGATGGCACGGATGCAACCGAGATCCCGCCGGCCAAGCGGGGCCTGGCCATGGTGTTCCAGTCCTATGCGCTTTACCCGCATATGTCGGTGCGCAAGAACATCGCCTTTCCGCTGCGCATGGCCGGCCTCGACAAGGCCGCCCAGGACGCCAAGGTGGATGCGGCGGCCAAGGTGCTGAACCTCACCGACTATCTCGACCGCCGCCCCGGCCAGCTGTCGGGCGGCCAGCGCCAGCGCGTTGCCATCGGCCGGGCGATCGTGCGGGAACCGGCCGCCTTCCTGTTCGACGAACCGCTGTCGAACCTGGATGCCGCCTTGCGCGTCAACATGCGCCTGGAAATCTCCGAGCTGCACCAGTCGCTCAAGACCACCATGATCTATGTCACCCACGATCAGGTCGAGGCCATGACCATGGCCGACAAGATCGTCGTGCTGCAGGCCGGTGTCATCGAGCAGGTCGGCTCGCCGCTGGAGCTCTATCACACTCCGCGCAACAGGTTCGTCGCCGGCTTCATCGGCTCTCCGAAGATGAATTTCTTCATGGGAGCCTTCGCGTCCGAATACAACGCGGCCACCATCGGCGTTCGTCCCGAGCATCTGTCCGTGTCCCACACTGATGGCAAGTGGTCCGGCAAGGTCGGCGTCTCCGAACACCTGGGCTCCGACACCTTCCTCTATGTCGAGGTCGACGGTGTGAGCGAACCGGTCACCGTCCGCTCAACCGGAGAAGTCGGCTTCCGCCATGGCGACACCGTTCACCTGACACCGGACCCGGACAAAATCCATCGCTTCGACAACCAGGGCCTCAGAATCCAATGAAACCTCTCAAGGGAAAATCGGCATGGGCGTTTTCAGGGAACTCGTGATGGCGATCCCGTCCTGTTTTCAATACTGCAATGTGGTTGGTGTCCAATGGATGAGTTGATTCCTCTAAACGCCGAAAATATTTCACAAATTCCGCCAAATGTTAGAGTCCCGAAATATGAAAGATCGCAACTCAGCCCGGGCATCGTTCATATCGGCGTCGGCAACTTTCACCGCGCTCACCAGGCCTGGTATCTGCATCGACTTTTTGACCTGGGATTGAACCACGATTGGGCAATCGTCGGCGCCGGGATA
>NZ_JAILWL010000435.1 GCF_025698965.1 Roseibium sp. | reverse complement strand
AGGCGTTGGCCGTGCCGTCCAGATCCCAGACCGAAACATGCGCATGGCAGCCGTTGCCCGTGAGCCCTTCGACCGGTTTGGGCATGAAGGTCGCGAGAAAGCCATGCTTTTCCGCCACCGATTTCACCATGAACTTGAAAAAGCTGTGCCGGTCGGCCGTGACCAGGGCATCATCGAACTCCCAGTTCATTTCGAACTGGCCATTCGCATCCTCATGGTCGTTCTGGTAAGGCCCCCAGCCAAGTTCCAGCATATAGTCGCAGATTTCGGATATGACGTCATAGCGGCGCATGACTGCCTGTTGATCGTAGCAGGGTTTTTCGGCAGTATCGGCCGGATCGGACACTTCGGTGCCTTCCGGTGTCAGAAGAAAGAATTCCGCCTCGACCCCGGTCTTGACCCGCAAGTTTTCCTTTTCAGCTTCTGCAACCAGTTGGCGCAGCACATTTCTCGGAGCCTGACCGACCTCTTCCCCTTCCATGACGCAATTCGCTGCAACCCAGGCAACCTCCGGCTTCCAAGGCAACTGGATCACTGTGGCAGGATCCGGCATGGCCAACATGTCCGGATGCGCCGGGGTCATGTCGAGCCAGGTTGCAAACCCTGCGAACCCGGCCCCCTCTTCCACCATTGCGGAGATGGCTTGTGCGGGAACCAGCTTGGCCCTTTGAGCGCCGAAGAGATCGGTGAAGGAGATCATGAAGTATTTCACGCCGTTTTCGGCAGCAAATGCAGCAAGGTCAGTCAATGTAGAGTTCCCTTCTGTTTTTCAGTGAACCTGGCGGCAACCGCGCCCGCAAAGGCTCGTTTCTCAAGAGATCAGGCGAATTGGTTTGTTGGTTAAAACCCCGGTTTTCCCGGGTACCAATCTGTTCCGGCCAAAGGCACCTGCGCCATTGCGGCAGCCTCCATCGTCAGTGCACACAGGTCCTCCGGCTCCAGATTATGCACGTGGCTTTTGCCGCAGGCCCGTGCCAGGGTCTGGCACTCCAGCGTCATGACATTCAGATAGTTTCTGAGAAGGCGCCCTCCCTCTACCGGATCAAGACGCGATGCCAGAACAGGGTCCTGTGTCGTGATACCGGCCGGGTCGCGACCCTCGTGCCAATCGTCATAGGCACCATGTGTCGTGCCCAACGCCTTGTAATCCTCTTCCCATTTCGGATCATTGTCACCCAAAGCGACCAAAGCCGCGGTCCCAATAGCCACGGCATCCGCCCCAAGCGCCAGCGCTTTGGCAACATCTGCCCCGTTTCGGATTCCGCCCGAAACGACCAGCTGCACTTCCCGGTGCATGCCAAGATCCTGAAGGGCTTGAACGGCTGGCCGGATACAGGCAAGCGTCGGCTGACCTACATGTTCGATAAATACATCCTGCGTCGCCGCGGTTCCGCCCTGCATTCCGTCGAGCACCACCACATCAGCCCCTGCCTTGATTGCAAGCGCGGTGTCATAATAAGGCCGGGCACCGCCAATCTTGATGTAAATCGGCTTTTCCCAATTTGTGATTTCCCTAAGCTCAAGGATCTTGATTTCCAGGTCGTCCGGTCCGGTCCAGTCCGGATGACGGCATGCCGAGCGCTGGTCGATGCCAACCGGCAGATCGCGCATTCCGGCCACCCGCTCGGTGATCTTCTGGCCCAATAACATACCGCCGCCGCCCGGTTTGGCACCTTGGCCGACAACAACCTCAATGGCATCGGCACGGCGCAAATCGTCCGGGTTCATACCGTAACGGCTCGGCAGATACTGATAAACCAGCTTTTCCGAGTGACCGCGCTCTTCGGGTGTCATTCCGCCATCGCCGGTTGTCGTGGAAGTTCCGGCCAGCGTAGCCCCGCGACCAAGCGCTTCCTTGGCCTGACCGGACAATGCACCAAAGGACATGCCCGCAATGGTGATCGGGATTTTCAGCTCGATCGGCTTTTTGGCAAAGCGCGTACCAAGCGTGACCGACGTCTCGCATTTCTCCCGGTAACCTTCCAGCGGATAGCGCGAAATCGAGGCTCCGAGGAACAGCAGGTCGTCAAAATGAGGAACACGCCGCTTGGCGCCCCCACCGCGGATATCATAAATGCCGCTTGCCGCAGCCCGGCGAATTTCGGAATTGGTCTCGCGCGAGAACGTCCAACTCTGGATCGGATCGGTATGAGGTGTCTTGTCCATGATCAATACTCACCCGCGTGATCAATGTTGAAATTGTAAAGCTCGCGCGCCGAACCGTAACGACGGAATTCTTGCGGACTGGCATCGGCACCTGCCTGTTTCAGGAGATCTGCCAGCAGCTCAAGATGTTCCGGTCGCACTTCCTTCTCCACGCAGTCGGCGCCAAGGGATTTGACACTTCCACGCACGAAAAGCTGTGCTTCGTAAAGGCTGTCGCCCAGGGCATCTCCTGCGTCCCCCAGCACAACAAGATTTCCCTTTTGCGCCATGAAAGCCGACATATGGCCGATATTGCCGTGGACCACGATGTCGATCCCCTTCATCGAGATGCCGCACCTGGAAGAGGCATTGCCTTTGATATTCAACAGACCGCCATGTCCCGTGGCACCGGCATACTGGCTGGCGTCTCCCTCGATCGTCACGACGCCGGACATCATGTTTTCGGCGACACCCGGACCTGCTGATCCCTCGACGGTCACGCTCGCATCCTTGTTCATGCCCGCGCAATAGTAACCGGTAGACCCTTTGATGGTCACCGAGATCGGCCCGTCCAATCCGACGGCAATTGCATGTGATCCGCGCGGGTTGACGATCTCATAAGCTTCGTTTCTCCGGGTATTCGCAGCATTCTGAAGCGTTGTATTGATGTCTCGAAGCGAGATTTCCGAAGCATCCAGAACATTCATGATCAGCGCTCCCAGAAATAAACGGTTGCAGGCTCCGGTTCCCAGACCCTTGCGGTCTCGATGCCAGGCAGGTCGGCAAAGGCGCGGTATTCCGATGCGAAGGCGACATAATCATCCGTCTCGGCCATGACCGCCGGTTTGCAGGCGATCGGATCACGCACCACACCAAAGCCGTTGCGAGTGCCTGTTACGAAGGTGAAGAACCCGTCGAGATCATCCAGTGTTCCTTCAAGAGCCTCACCGAGCGGTGTCCCGTCCTCAATCCGTGAAGCAATGTAGGCCGCACCAACCTCAGTATCATTTTCGGTCTTGGTGAAAACCCCTTTTCTGGCCAACGTCCGGCGCATCTGATTGTGGTTTGAAAGTGATCCATTGTGCACCAGACACTGGTCGTCAGCGGTTGAAAACGGATGTGCTCCAAGCGTTGTCACAGCAGATTCTGTCGCCATGCGCGTATGCCCGATACCGTGGGATCCGCCCATTTCGCGAATTCCAAACCGCGCAGCGACATCCTTCGGCAGGCCAACTTCCTTATAGATTTCCATTGAGGTTCCCGCCCCCATGACCCGAAGACCCCGGTCCTCTAGCGCAGCAACAGCAGCATCCTTTGCCTGGATCGGAACCGTCAGAACCGCATGCGTATCGACCCGCTTCAATGTCAAAGGCACGCAAAGCGTTTCCGACAGGTCTTCCTTCAGCCCGGCAAAATCCACCTCCGGTGTGTCCGATTGCAGAGTGATTTTCAGACCGTCGCCTGCCTCGCCATAGATTGCGATCCCGGCGCTGTCGGGGCCGCGATCCGTCATGGTGATGAGCATGTCGGTCAGCATGTCACCCAAGTGAGGATGCAACGCATCCTTCTTTAGAAACAGGCCAACAATTCCGCACATAGTTATCTCCGTTCAGTGCCAGAGCGTCATCTCTGATATTCACTAAACAGAAATATTTTTTCTTTTCAAGAAACTATTTTAGGCAAAACCAGGAAACCTGCCGCCGGATACACTCCTAGAACACCGTCATCAATTTCATGACAACCGGCTGCTTGCCCTCCGTCAGCTGAACAAACTCAATCGTTCTGCGGATATGTGATTATGGAAAGGTATTTTGCCGGAAGTTCCAGAAGGACTTCAGGACCATGAGGCGCATCTGAATCGAACAGAAGAGAGTCGCCCGGCTCCATAAGATAGAGTTTGTCTCCATGGCGATATTCGACCCGTCCTTCCAGCATGTAGAGAAACTCCATTCCCTCGTGCTGGAAGGTTGGAAAACGGTCGCTTTTGTCGTTCAGCGTGATCAGATAGGGTTCCGTGAACACGCCGCTCGCATTGGCCCCTATGTGGCCCAGCAGATTATATTGATGCCCGGCACGCGTGCCTGCCCTGTCCGTCTCAACTCCCTGCCCGGCCTTGACGTGCATGCAACCACGTTCTTCCTCGTAACCGGAAAACAACTGGACCAGCGGAACCTGAAGTGCATTGGCTAGTGTCTGGATCGTCGAGAGAGATGGCGAAATGACGCCGTTTTCAATCTTGGACAACATGCCGACGGAAAGCCCGGTCTGTGCGGCAAGATCTGCCCCGGTCATCCTCTGACGTTTGCGCAAAGAACGCACCTGCCGGCCGATTGCCACTTCCAGATTCTTTTCACGCTGCTCCCGAAGCGCGTGGGGATCCTGATTTCGGCGTTGATCCTTGTCTGACAAATCCGCCTCTCCTACTGCAAAGGTGCAAAACGGTGCGAACAGCGAAGCCGCTCTGTTTCGAACGCTATCGCGGAGGCAACCTTATCCCTCATCTTATGTTTTAAGGCAGTTAGCAAGGCGTATGACAATTCGGTCTTACTTCGTGTCATCATCCGCGAGCCAATGTTTTGAATGTCGTGCACCATTCAGACGTTAACCGGCCAGCGGAACTCATCGAACGCATTCGCCCTCCCGACTCCTTGCATTTCAGATGCCTATGCCGAATAAACTCAACACGGTACATTGCGAGCGCAGGTGCCGTCAGGTTTGGGAGGGCCACCATAAAAAATGAATTTCCGCCAACTGGAAGCATTTCGCGCGGTTCGAGATACCGGTTCAACCACTTTGGCGGCAGGTCGGATCGGTGTGACCCAATCCACAATCAGCCGCCTCATTCTCCAGCTTGAAGACGATATCGGTTATCAGCTGTTTGACCGGCAAGGTGCAGGCCTGACGCTGACACCGGAAGGTCTCGACTTTTCCGAAATCGCGGAACGGATCCTTGCCGAGATTGAACGTATCAATCTCATGTCGCGCAACATCCGTCAGCTCAGCACGCGAACGGTCCGAATTGCTGCCATGCCGGCGATCGGCACCTGCATGACACCCGCCCCGCTGCGCCAGTTTCTGGATGAAAATCCGAACGTCCATCTCAAGGTAGATCTGAAACCACGCTCTGAAGTCCAGTCGCTTGTTATCAATGGAAAATGCGACCTCGGACTGGTGACGCTTCCTCTTTCGGACGACGGATTGACCATAGAACCCTTGTGCGAGGAGGAAACGGTCTGCGTTTTGCCGCCCGGACACCCGCTCGCGGAACGTGAGGTCATTTCGTTCGAGGACTTGGCAAGCGAACGACTGATTTCAATCGCCACGCACACAATCCTGCGCTACCGGCTCGAGGAAGCCCTAAGCCGAGCTGGTGTTCAGTTGAGTTCCGTTTGTGAAACGGATTCCACCATTTTGGTCGCCAATCTTGTTGCGGCAAATGCGGGTGTCGCGATCATTCACAAGGTGGTTGCCGATATGCTTGAAGACAGGGTCGTCATCCGCCCCCTCGCA
>NZ_JAILWL010000434.1 GCF_025698965.1 Roseibium sp. | reverse complement strand
GGGCTTTGCTTACCTCCTGCTCACGACTCAAATGCAACACACGCCGCGCCCGAAACCAATTCATACACACGGCCTGGGCTATCTGTTCGAAGCCACAACGCAGATTTGTGTTTTCGCCTGTTACAAACGGTTACAACTTATTGAGCATGAGGCGGTGGACCTTGCCTGTCAGTCTCCTAAGTTTCGAGGCAGCATGAAACTTCATGCTATTCAGGGAGTGATGACATGAACGACATGACACCGGTACGCCGCATGACGGCGAAGGACTTTCCTCAGGAACTTCTCGATCTTTACGATTACTATGCGCATGGCAAGATCACGAAACGCGAGTTTTTGAACGGTGCGGCCAAATTCACGGTTGCAGGGGTGACAGCGGCCATGTTGCTGGATCAGCTCTCCCCCGACTATGCCCTGGCGCAACAGGTCGACCCGGATGATGCCGGGATAGAGACACAGCGCATTACCTATCCCTCTCCGAACGGCCATGGCGAGGTTAACGGCTATCTGGTGAAACCGGCGGGAGCCACCGGAAAACTGCCGGCTGTGCTCGTCATTCACGAAAACCGCGGCTTGAACCCCTATATCGAAGATGTCGCACGCCGTTTGGGCAAGGCAGGTTTTCTGACGCTCGCTCCGGACGGACTGACATCGGTCGGCGGTTATCCTGGAAACGACGATCAGGGCCGTGAAATGCAGCGTACGGTCGACCGGGAGAAGCTTCTCAACGACTTCTTCGCCGGGTTTGAATATCTTTTGAACAGCAGTGACAGCACGGGCAAGGTCGGCGCGGTGGGCTTCTGTTACGGCGGCGGGGTCGTCAACGCGATCGCTGTTGCCTATCCTGAACTGGCTGCCGGTGTTCCCTTCTACGGACGTCAGCCGAATGTGGGCGATGTGGCGAAAATCCAGGCACCGCTCATGCTGCAATATGCAGAACTCGACGAGCGCATCAATCAAGGCTGGCCCGCTTATGAAAAGGCGCTCAAGGAAAACGGCAAGAACTACGTTGCGCACATGTATCCAGGCGTCAATCACGGTTTCCACAATGACACGACACCGCGCTATGATGCAGAAGCTGCCAAGCTTGCCGAAGACCGCATGATAGAATTCTTCAAGGAAAATCTGGGCTAGATCGTAGCCGCAAAAAGATGTTGAAGTCCGGACGGCAGTTCGGGCTTCTTTCGTTTGATATCAAGGATCATCCGAATGGATCTCGGTTGCCGGTTCTGCAAAGGCCCAGACAGAAGTTGCCGTCGCGGACACACCTGTCATCGACACGAGGGACGCCTCGCAGCTTGCAGGGAAGAATCGGGCAGATCATTCACCATTCGGCGTCGGTGCGAGCAACTCGCAAGTTAAGGCTACTTTTTGGAGTTTGAATCACGTCCGCAGGTCCAAAATCAATGTCTGTTTCGCTTCCAGATGCGGTTGCTTGATCCGCTAACCGGTCCGGCCGCTCTGAGCACACTCACAATTTCTTCTGATGTCGCAGACGCGACGACACCATAGAATTCCAATGCGTAAGTTTGACCTATATCCGACATTCAATAAGCCAGCCGTTCTGCCCGCCGCTCTGATTGTTCGCTAACATTAGGTCTCAAGTTTACATCAGTTTTGTCCATACCTCGTTTTGAGCTATTGTTTGTTCCATCGGGAGATTTTGGACAACACTGGTCAATGCCTCCCTTCGGAGCCGGAGGGAACGATTTGTCAGATATCAAGGATTGGCTCGCAGAGCTTGGATTGGACAAGTACGTTTCTGCTTTTGCGGAGGCCGAAATTGAGTTCGTCGATCTAGCGCATCTCACCGATGAAGACTTGAAGGAACTTGGATTGCCTCTTGGTCCTCGCCGCCGCGTAAAAGCGGCAATCGAGAGCATTGACATCGGCATTAAGACACATTCTACAGCACCCAAACAACAGCAGTCCGCCGGAACGCCCTCTGTATCGTCCTCCGAAGCTGAACGACGTCATCTGACGGTAATGTTTGTCGATCTTGTGGGATCCACTGAGATAGCAAGCAAGACCGACCCTGAAGACATGCGCACTGTCATTACCGGTTATCAGGATACTGTTACCGGGATTGTCTCTCGCTTTGAAGGATTTGTCGCCAAGTTCATGGGTGACGGTGTGCTGTGCTACTTTGGATGGCCACGCGCCAACGAGGATGATGCTGAGCGCGCCGTCCGCGCGGGACTTTCGATCATTGAGAGTGTCAGGACATCACAGGCGGCTGACGGTACGCCCCTTGCTACCCGGATTGGCATTGCTACCGGCGTTGTGATTGTCGGCGACCTGATCGGCCGAGGAGCAACACAAGAGGCGGCAGTTGTGGGTGAGACCCCCAACCTGGCCGCGCGCTTGCAGGCAATTGCGGAACCAAACCAGTTGGTTTTACCAAAGGAAACCCAACGCTTGCTGGGTAACGCCTTTAATCTGATATCAATCGGCGCCCAGGAGCTGAAAGGTGTCGCTGCGCCAGTCGAGGCTTTTGTCGTTAAAGGTGAGATATCTGTCGAGAGTCGGTTCGCCGCACACCAGTCGGGAACGCTGACGCCCATCGTTGGCCGTGACCGGGAGATCGAGTTGATGCTCGAGCGCTGGGCACTAGCCCGCTCTGGTCATGGGCAGATAGTCCTTGTGAGCGGTGAAGCGGGCATCGGCAAGTCTCGCATCACCCGCGCTGTGATCGACGAGATTGCGCAAGATGATCTTACCCGCATCACTTATCAATGCTCACCCTATTACACCGACTCTGCGTTCTATCCTGTCATTCAACAGCTGTCATTTGCAGCCGGGTTCGCGCCAGCGGACAGTTCGGATGCCCGATTGGATAAGCTGGAGGTTCTGCTTGGTGCAGAGAACGACGCGCTGAAGCTAGTTGCACCCATGATGGGATATGGAACCGAGCGGTACGGCAAACTTGATCTGACACCTGCGCAGCAAAGAGCGCAAACGATGCAGGCGTTGACCAGATTGCTTGTACAACAAGCCCAGAAGCGACCCGTTCTGCTGGTTTACGAAGACCTGCACTGGATCGATCCGACATCTCTGGAGCTCGTTGACCTCCTGCTGGACGCGATTGCCGACCAGCAAATAATGATCCTTGCCACAGCACGTCCAAGCTTTGATTACGGCTTTGGCGGGCACCCCATCGTCACGCGATTTGCGCTGAACCGGTTGGGCAAGGAAATGGTCGGGGCCATCACTTCCAAACTGGCTGGGGGAAAGGCATTACCCGATGAGATCATGGAGGTTATCGCTCAGCGCACCGATGGCGTGCCACTGTTTGTCGAGGAACTCACCAAGACGATCCTTGAATCGGGCGCACTTAAAGAGGACGGCAACCGTCTCGTTTTGAACGGCCCGCTGAGTAAAATCGCCATCCCCACCACACTGCATGACAGTCTTATGGCGCGGCTGGATCGGCTTCAACCGATCAAGGAGGTGGCGCAGACTGCCGCATGTATCGGACGCGAGTTCAGCCACGGCCTGCTGGCTCAAATTTCCCGTTTGCCAGACATCGAACTGGCCGCCGCTCTGGACGGTCTGATCGAAGCGGAACTGATCTACCGGCGCGGCCTGCCACCAGAAGCGACCTATCTCTTCAAACACGCTCTCGTCCGAGACGCAGCGTACGAAAGTCTACTGAAGGAAAAGCGCAGGGCGGTTCACGCCCGGATACTTGGCGTACTGGAAACAGACACGGATGTTGCACCAGAAGTTCTGGCCGTTCACGCTGAGGCGGCGACCCTAACCGATCGTGCTATCGATTTGTGGGAAGCAGCGAGTGGTGCAGCCCTCGCGCGGCCTGCATATGACGAAGCCATCTCGCATCTAGGACGCGCCATAGCGTTGATCTCACCCCAGCTGGAGGACGATGCCTCCCTGTCAACTGAACGTGCGTTGTCTTTACAGGTCCCGATGGGCATGGCGTTGCTTGCCCGAAAAGGTTACGGCGCAGATGAAACCGTGGCCGCGTTCCAAAAGGCGCTCGCTCTGGCGGACAGGATTGGCGAAACCCCGCTGCGATACTCAATCCTTTATGGCCTATGGGTAAGCACCGCAATCAGGGGCCAGCACGCCGACGCTTTGCGGATCGCAAGAGCACTTGTTGAGCAGGCGGACAAGTCGCCGGATTCTGTGTCTCTTGTCGTCGCCAATCGTGTTAGCGGCCTTTCGCACTGGTTCATGGGCGATTTCATGGAGGCAGATCGATATCTCGATGCCGCGCTGGCACACTTTGACCCGGTCGCGCATGCGGGCCTCGCCCATCGGTTTGGCCAGGATATCGGCGTCGCGATTCACATTTTCAAGGCATGCAACTTGTTGTTACTTGGCGAAACGAAACGCGCCTTGGAGCACGCAAAGGAATGCGAGCGTCTCGCTAAATCGACAGGCCATGGCCAGACGGTTTGCTATGCGTTTGTCGTGCGGTCCACTTTCGATCTGATAGCCGATGACCAGGCCGGCGTCCGTCGTTGTTTGTCCGAAATTGCACCATTTGCCCAGGAGCATAGTCTTACGCTGTGGCTCGCCTATGTATCGGTGGTCACCGAGATCACCGCAGCTCAAGATGGTGATAGAACCAGCGTAAAGAGATACAAAATGGCCGATGCAGCCATAGTCGCGGAAAAGTGCACGTTCTTCGTATCTCAGTTTCGCATCAATGTCGGCTGGTCGGCCTTGGCCATGGGACTCAAGGAGGCGGCGGCTGAACTTGCCAACATGGCTCACGACATCATAGAGCAGACGGGTGAGGCTTACGCGTTGGCGGATCTACACCGGTTGAATGCGGCTTTGGCAGATGCGGATGGCGACAGTGTTGCAGCCGAAAGTCACCTCAGTTCCGCGCTTAACGTCGCCCGAAAGCAGGGCGCTAAACTCTGGGAATTGCGCGCCGCCATTGACCTTGCACACCTTTGGCAGGAACAGGGCCGCACAGATGAGGCCACAGCGTTGCTAGATCCAGTTTATGACAGCATCGCTGACGGCAGCTGCCCCGATGATCGGGCCGCTGCCAAAGAATTGCTTGCAGTTTTGAAGGGTTGAACGAAGCGCCAAATAACCAGGAACCGAAGTCAGCTATTGGCACAATATGACGATGCGAGACACGTTGCCAAATCAGATATCCAAGACAATCGACTTCGGTCGCTTTGCTCGCGTTGCCGACCGACGCGGTCAATTGATCAGCCTTGGAGGGGTTGCAGAAAGCGGTCATCCGCTCTCAATCGTTTGTGAGTACACGCCTTAGACAAATTTGAAGGCCCGGATCCGATTGAGAATTTCGTCAGGGTCTGCCGCCAGAGTGTGGAGATTGATTGCGATCAGTTCCCGGCCGTGCTCACGCGGGGTTCGCTTCCAGTTCCGCATCATGAACTTCTTCCAGATGGAGAAGGACTGCGCCTGGGAAACCGCATTTTCAAGCGGGCGAGTCAACAGGACGTCCAGGCTGACCAGCTCCATATTCCGCACCGTCGTGCGCTTGACGTCCGTCATTCGGATAGCAGCCCAGTCGATAAAACCGATCCGCTCGACATAAAGGCCTTCTTCATTCGCGCCGAGTTGAGGCTTGCCTCTTTCAACCATCGGATAGTGCCAATAGGCCATTGCCAGGGGCGCAATTGCTGCCAGCGCCAAAAGAGGAATGTCACCGA
>NZ_JAILWL010000433.1 GCF_025698965.1 Roseibium sp. | reverse complement strand
AGGGTGTTTGAAGATGCCAGGGTTCAAACCGTTCATGTCGACGATGTCGCCAGCGCCGTTGCCCAGGTTGCGCGCGGGGAGCAAGGCAGCCGTTTCGTGGCCGATTTGACCGAAAGCGAAAGCCGGTCTTTCTATGATCTTGTCCGGCAGGTTCGGAGATGGCAGGGCTTCCCTAAATGGCGGTTGACGTTTCGAATTGCCGATTCCGTGGTCCTGGTTCTGGGCAGGGGAGCCGATCTCCTGAGCTGGTTCGGTTGGCGGTCTCCACTGCGCACCAACGCGCTTGCATCGTTGCAAAGCGGAATTTCAGGTGATGCAGCAGAATGGCTGCGCCGGGGTGGCGATCCGATGAAATCTCTAGAGGCGACATTGGCTGAGATGCCGGCAACGGTGCAGGAGCGCGCCTTTGCAAGGCTCTATCTTCTATTGCCGCTCGCAATCGGGTGTCTTTCGATCTTCTGGGCTCTGTCCGGTCTTGTCGGACTGGTGTTGTTCGGAGCCGCCAAGGCCGTTCTGACGAATGCAAACACAAGTGAAGGCTTTGCGACCTTGTCGGTTCTGGCAGGCGCTTTTGTCGATATTGCGCTGGGACTGGGGGTGCTGTGGCGGAAATGGACCCGATTGGCTTGTGTCGGAATGATCGTCGTATCGCTCTCCTATCTCATTGGGGGGACGATTTTCGTGCCGGCCCTATGGGGTGATCCCTTGGGGCCGATGGTGAAGATTTTTCCTGCACTGGTTCTGGCCCTGTTCGTTGCTCTGATCCTGGAGGAACGTTGATGCTTTATGATCTGTTTCGCTTTGCTCATGTGATCGGCGCGTGCGTCTTGTTGGGAACTGGGGCGGGCATTGCGTTTTTCATGGTCATTTCAAACCGCTCTCAGGACCCCGCGCTGATTTCGCATGTTGCCGGGATCGTGGTTCTAGCCGACACGGTTTTCACGGCAACTGCCGCAGTCTTCCAACCTGTCACCGGGTACTGGCTTGCGCGCGAGACAGGCTGGCCAATTTGGGAAGGCTGGGTGCTTGCCTCCTTGTGTCTTTACCTATTTGTCGGCGTGTTCTGGTTGCCGGTGGTCTGGATACAGATACGCATGCGCCGGTTGGCAGTTGAGGCTGCGGACAATGGCACGGACCTGCCATCCGCCTACCACAGGCTTTACCGAATCTGGTTCGCCTGCGGTTTTCCGGCCTTTTTTGCAGTGCTGGCAATCGTCTGGCTGATGCTCACCAAACCGGATCCATTGTTCGGCGCCTAACGCCATCATTCTTTCCGGTTCGGGGCCTTTCGCACCAGTATCCAGATCACGGCACCGATAAAGGCAAAGGTTCCAAGATTCATCAACGTGTCAACAGGATCACCGATCAGCATGGGCAGGCTCCTTCCTGGTGTCCTGCAAGAGCGCCCGGATCAGGCAGGCCAGCAGGATCACGGTGATGAATACGAAGGGCAGCGCGCCAAGCGCAATGAGCGTCCGGACGGCCTGCATTGAACCAGAAAGGATCATGGCCGCGCCGAGCACGCCAAGGAGACCACCCCATATCACCCGGATCCTGACGCTCGGATTTGGATCGCCACCTGTCGAAAACGTGCCAAGCACAAAGGCGGCGCTGACCACGCTTGTTACGATGAACAAAAATGCCGCCAGCACGGTTGCAAGCGTTGTCAGTGTGGACAGCGGCAAGCGCTCAAGCAATGCAAAGGTCATGCGCTCAACATTGGTCTGGGTCAGGGCCAGAAGGTCGCCTTGCCCGTTGAGCGTGTCGAAAATCCCGATGCCGCCGAAGGCTCCGAACCAGATGGTGGAGAAAACGGTTGGCCCGATCAGCACACCCAGCACGAACTCTCGGATGGTCCGGCCCTTGGAAATGCGGGCAACGAACACGCCGACAAAGGGTCCCCAGGCAATCCACCAGACCATGTAGGTGAGTGTCCAGTCCCGGAACCATTTGCTGATCTCGTCACCAAAGAAAGTGTAAGTCTGGAGCCCTCTTGGAATGACAACGGCGATGTAGCTGCCGATCCCGCTGACGATCGAATTCAGCAAGAACTCGGACGGCCCCATAATAATAGTATAGATCACAAGCCCGATCGCCAGCGCCATGGCGATGTTGGAGAGCCTGGCCATGCCGGCCCCTAGGTCGACAAGGAGCGGGGGGATATAGGCAGCAATCATCGCAACAAACACGACACCGACCAAAACGGATGTGGTCTCCTCGTTGCCCAAGAGAACGGTCACACCGTCAGCGACCTGAAACACGCCCATGGCGACGGAACCGGCGACACCGATGGCAATGGCCGCAATCGCCATGAAATCGGAGAACCAGCCGACGACATTGGCCCAGGTTTCACCTGGGAATAGGTTTTTGACTGGTGCGCTGACCATCATCGGGGTTCCGCGGCGATAGCTGAAATAGGCAATCGCCAAGGCAGTCGTTCCGTAAATCGCCCAGGCGTGAATGCCCCAATTGAAATTTGCGGCCAGCAGGGCCTGTTCCGCCGCAATCGGTGCGGGCAAAAATTCCTTTGCGAAATGAAAATGCGTCAGCGGCTCGGCAACAGCCCAGAACAACAGGCCAACACCCATTCCGGCTGCAAACAGCATCGCGATCCAGGTTGGCGTGGAATACTCCGGACGGTCTGTGTCGGCACCAAGCCGGATGTCGCCGAATTTCGTGAGCGTCAAGGCCAGGCAGAACAGCAGCATGATCGTCACAGACAACATGACGAACCAGCCACGGCTGATGAAATACTGATCAACGATTGAACTTGCGACAGCTTGCAGTCCGGCGGGGTCTGCAACACCCCAGATGCCGATGAGGGCGCACAGGCCGATCGACGCTGCCAGTAGGATCTTTGAACTCTGCATGCCGCCCCCGTCTGCCTCGTAAAGCCAACGCTAAAGCGCTGACGTCGCGACATCAATGACTTTCATGCACGCCACAAGCATGACACAAAAAAGCAGGCAGGTTCGGAACCTGCCTGCGCAAAGTCGGATGGACGGCAATGGTTATTCGGCTGCTTCTTTCACTGCCATCGGATTGTTCGGATGCGTCGTCCAGTTGGCGTAATCTGGATCCACTTTCTTTTTCGTCCGCGGATCGGTGCTGCCGGCGGCCATCGGTTCCATGGTGATGCAGTCCTCGACCGGACAAACGTTGACGCAAAGATTGCAGCCGACGCATTCCTCGTCGATCACTTCGAATTTGCGGGCACCATCTACCATGTTGGTGATTGCCTGGTGAGACGTGTCTTCACAGGCAATGTGACAGCGGCCGCACTGGATGCAGAGATCCTGATCGATCTTCGCCTTGGCGATGTAGTTCAGATTGAGATACTGCCAGTCCGAGACGTTGGGTACGGCACTGCCGACGAACTGGTCAACGGACGTGTAGCCCTTTTCATCCATCCAGTCGCTGAGGCCCTCGATCATGTCCTCAACCACTTTGAAGCCATAAGTCATGGCCGCGGTGCAGACCTGAACCGATCCGGCACCAAGGGCCATGAACTCTGCCGCATCGCGCCAGGTGGTAACACCGCCGATGCCTGAGATCGGCAACCCATGGGTGGCCGGGTCGCGAGCGATCTCCGCAACCATGTTGAGTGCGATCGGTTTGACGGCAGGACCGCAATAGCCACCATGAGCGCCTTTGCCGTCGACCGAAGGTGAAGGCGACATGATGTCGAGGTCGACACCCATGATGGAGTTGATCGTGTTGATCAGCGAAACGGCATCCGCGCCGCCTGCATTGGCAGCCTGAGCCGGTTTGCGGACATCGGTGATATTCGGCGTCAGCTTGACGATGCAGGGCATGCGTGAATGCTGCTTGACCCAGCGGGTGACCATTTCGATGTATTCCGGCACCTGACCGACTGCGGAACCCATGCCGCGTTCGCTCATGCCATGGGGACACCCGAAGTTGAGCTCGACGCCATCCGCCTCGGTTTCCTCGACCCGCTTCAGGATGTCGATCCAGTTCTGCTCCTCACACGGCACCATCAGGGAGACGATCAAGGCGCGATCCGGCCAGTCCCGTTTGACCTGCTTGATTTCCCGAAGGTTCACTTCCAGCGGCCGATCGGTGATCAGTTCGATGTTGTTGAGACCGATAAGTTGCCGATCCTTGCCGTGAATGGCGCCGTAGCGTGGACCGTTGACGTTGACGACGGCCGGGTCTTCCCCAAGCGTTTTCCAGACAACGCCACCCCATCCGGCCTTGAAGGCGCGAACGACGTTGTATTCCTTGTCGGTTGGCGGTGCGGAAGCCAGCCAGAACGGGTTCGGTGATTTGATACCGATAAAGTCTGTGCGCAAGTCAGCCATACTTGCTCTCCTTCGAAACCGTTGAGCCGAGCGCTTGTTCGCTCAAGGCCGTGTTGATGCTCTCAGCGGCGATTTTTCCGTCTTCAACGGCAGTGACCGTAAGATCTTCACCGCCGAGCACACAATCGCCACCGGCCCACACATCGGCAAGGTTGGTCTTGCGGTCTTCATTGACCACAATCCGTCCCTTTTCCACCAGAAGTGAATCGTCAAGATGATCCTGAACCAGGGTCTGGCCGACTGCCTTGAACACCATGTCGGCAGGCAGTGTCAGATATTCACCGGTGCCTTTCAGGGATCCATCGTCGAGCGACTCGGTTCTTTCAAGCTCTATGGAACGGATATGTCCGTTTTCCACGTTGAGAGCATGCGGTTGCGCATGTGTCAGGATCTTGACACCGGAGGTTTGCGCCAGGTTCTGCTCGTATTCGGAAGCATTCATGCGTTCCTGACCGCGCCGATAGACGATTGTCACGTCTTCAGCGCCAAGCAATTTCTTCTGAACGGCAATATCTACAGCGGTCATACCGCCGCCGATCACGACAATGTGCCGACCGACCGGGAGTTCGGCCAGATTGTCCGCCTGACGGAGATCCGAAATGTAATCGACGGCGTTCAGCACCCCGTCTTTGGTTTCGTGTTCCTTGTTGAGGTCATTCACCCCACCAAGGCCAATGGAGAGGAACACTGCATCGTAAGTCGCGCGCAGTTCGGCCAGATCAAGATTGTCTCCAAGGCGCATGCCTGTTTTCAGGTCGATGCCTCCGATGGACAGGACGAATTCCACTTCGCGCTGGGCAAAGTTTTCCACGGACTTGTAAGACGCGATACCGAACTCGTTCAATCCGCCTGCCTTGTCGCGGGCATCAAACAGGGTGACATCGTGACCGTGGACTGCCAGGCGATGCGCACAGGACAGGCCCGCGGGTCCGGCACCGACCACGGCGATTTTCTTGCCAGTCGATGTTGCTCTGGTGAACGGCGTGCTGTCGTTTTCACTCATATAGTGATCGGTCGCAAAGCGTTGCAGCTGACCGATCTTGACGGGTTTGCCTTCAGCGACTTCTCGAACACAAACCTGCTCACACAAGGTTTCTGTCGGGCAGACGCGGGCGCACATGCCGCCGAGAATGTTCTGCTCGAAGATAGTCTTCGCCGATCCAGTGGGATTGCCCGTAGAGATCTGGCGGATGAATTGCGGAATGTCGATGCTTGTCGGGCAGGCCTGCATACAGGGGGCGTCGTAACAAAAATAACAGCGGTCTGCCTCTACGCTGGCTTCATGCGGCGCCAGCAATGGATGCAGGTCGCTGAAATTCTCTTCGTATACGTCCTCAGGCAAGCGCCCGGTAGCGATATCCGGGCCG
>NZ_JAILWL010000432.1 GCF_025698965.1 Roseibium sp. | reverse complement strand
CCATTTATCCTCTGGATGAAAAACAGGCGGCGCAGGCGAATGCTCAAATCGACAAGGCAAACCGACAGCTCAATGGCAAGGTGGTAACGCCGGTCGAAGGGTCAGCTGTATTCTGGCCTGCCGAAGACTATCACCAGGGTTATTACAAGAGCGATGTAAGAACCTTGACGCGCTTCGGTTACGTGACCAGAGCGGACGCCTATAAAGGCTATCGCAAGGCGTGTGGCCGGGATGCGCGTGTCAAAGCTGTCTGGGGAGCCGAGGCGTTCAAGGGATTGCCCAAGGCAGGCTCCTGACAAGTCATCGATGCCTGACAATCAGTCGAATATTTGCCGCAACGTAAATTGTGCACTACATTTTTCCGGTGGGCTCACGTCTGAAAGGACGGAGTGATGCTTGGATTGTTCGGAATTCGTACTGAGGAGGAGCCGGAATTCGTGTCCGAGCTCAGAGCAGTGGAGACGGAAGATCGTCTCCGCAACGGTCTTGCCGACCTGTTGGAGGCCGCGCACCTTGAGATCGTCGACACAAATACTCCGACCGAATTCGCGGCTGCGTCAACCGTCGAGATCATGAAGCTGATCTTGAAGGCAGCAGAAAGAGATTTCGAGAAACTGTCCTTTGAAAACAGGTTCGTAACCGGACTGTTCGGCTTCCTGATTGCCCACAATATCAGCCGCAGGACCAACGCCGATCTCGGTGTCGTTCTTGGCATCGCCGGACTGGATCTTTTTTCTCGAGAGGAAATCGACCAGATCTACAAACTCGGCTCGTCCTACAGGCGTCTGCGCCAACATCGCCAGATGCACCTAGCGCTATATGGGGTCATCGACCAGTTTCTGTGTCAGCCGGATGAAGACTCGCTTGAGCTGCTTGCCGGGGCTTACAACCTTTGTCTGAAGCCTGAAAGTTGATTGCATTAGGTATCGTGAAGTCGAGCTGCAAACCTAGAAACGATATCCAACTCCAATATTGAAGATGTCGGCCGTTCCATCGACTGTGAAGGACGAAAAACCGGGAAGGGTGTATGATTTGCTGTTGAACTCATAGTGCTTGTAATCAAGCCGGGCATACACATTGTCCGTGACCTTGGCTTCGACACCAGCTCCTGCAACAAATCCGATATGAGTATTCTCATCCGATAGACCATCGCTTTTGCGTTTGATTTTGTAGTTGCCGAACCCAATGCCTGCCGAGAGATACGGCATGAACCTGCCTGCATCATATCCGGACCGCACAGTTGCTGCACCGAGCCAGTTCGAGTTCTGCCTTGTATTTCCCGAGCTTGAGTTGCCTCTGAAATTCACATAAGCGCCTTCAACACCAGCGCCCAGCACAAATTGATTGAACTGAAAATCGTAGCCGATGGATCCGCCGACAAGACCGGAACGAAAAAAGCTGTCACCGCCCAGGCTGTCGTCTCCCTGCAAAAAACCTCCACCGGCGAAGAGAACAGCATTGAAACCTGACCAATCCGCTCGGTTCAGTCTCAAGTCTTCAACAAGAGTGTAATCGGTGACCGGCGGGTTGGTCACCGGTATGTCCGCAGCGAAAACACCTGAGGTAATTCCGGGAAATAAAGTCAGAAACAGTGCAAAACAACGCATTGAGCAGCCCCCCCAATTACAACTATTGAGGGTCTTATGAAGCAGGCATTGTCAATTATTCGTTAAGGTAAACAAATTCAAACACCGACTTCAAATGCTTCGACGACTTCTATGAAAGCTTCGCCGTATTTTTCCAGTTTGGATTGGCCGACGCCTGAAACGGCAAGCAGCGCGTCGGCATTGACCGGACGCGCAGCGGCAATCCCGGCCAGGGTCGCATCGGGGAAGACAACATAGGGGGGCACGTTCTGGTCCCGGGCAATCTGGGTCCGGAGCCGGCGCAGTCGCTGGAACAGAAGTTTGTCTTCTTCGTCCAGCTCGTCCGCAATCGAGCCGGTTCTGGATGCGCGTGTCTGTTTCAGGCCTGCAGCGTTCCGGTCTCTCCGGAGTGCTATTTTCTCGTCACCGCGCAAGATTGTCCTGGCGTTTTCTGTCAGGACAAGTGCACCGAAATGTTCGTGATCGACATCGACGTACCCTGCGGCAACAAGTTGTCGTGCAATGGATTGCCAGGTTTTTTGCGGCAGATCCTGACCGATGCCGAACACCGACAGGCCATCATGTCCGAATCGGGCGACTTTTTCGTTGGTCTTGCCCAGAAGCACATCAATGACATGCCCGGTGCCGAAGCGCTGGCCGGTGCGGTAAATGGCCGACATCAGTTTTTGCGCTGCTTCCGATCCATCCCATGTTTCGACCGGCGACAGACAGCTATCGCAGTTTCCGCAAGGCTCGGGGTAGGTCTCACCAAAATGCGCCAGAAGGGCCTGCCGCCGACATCCCGCGGTTTCGCAAATACCCAAAAGGGCGTTCAACTTGGCGTTTTCGGCGCGCTTGACCTCTTCAGGGGCATCGCCTTCAGCGATCATGCGCCGCCGTTGGACGAGGTCGGCCATGCCGTAGGCCATGAACGCTTCCGAGGGTGCTCCATCGCGGCCTGCGCGCCCGGTTTCCTGGTAATAGGCCTCAACCGAGGATGGCAGATCCAGGTGGGCGACGTATCTGACGTCCGGCTTGTCGATTCCCATGCCGAAAGCGACGGTCGCAACCAGGCAAAGGCCTTCCTCCAGCAGGAAGGCATCCTGATGGGCGGCGCGTTTTTCCGCCGGTAATCCCGCATGGTAAGGCTGGGCCTTGATGCCTTTGGCCGTCAGCCAGTCGGCAATGTCTTCCACTTTCGCTCGGGACAGGCAGTAGACAATTCCGCTTTCACCTTCGTGTTTTTTTAGAAAATCCAGAAGCTGTTGACGCTGATTTGTGCGTTCGACGATCTCATAGCGAATATTGGGTCGGTCGAAACTGGTGGAGAAGACCTGCGCGTCCTCCAGTTCCAGACGGGCCAGAATGTCCTTTTGCGTGTGCGGGTCGGCAGTTGCCGTCAGCGCGACGCGCGGCACGCCTGGATAACGTTCGCGAAGACAGGACAGAGACATGTATTCCGGTCGGAAATCATGTCCCCACTGGCTGACGCAATGGGCTTCATCGATCGCGAAGACAGCGATCTCAAGCGTATCGAGGAACCGGCGGAAACTCTCGTTGCTTAATCGCTCCGGTGTCACATAAAGAAGATCGATCTGCCCGCTGCGTAGGTCGTCTTTGAGCGCAGACTGTTCCTCTGGGGACAGGGTTGAATTCAAGGCCGCGGCCCGGACCCCGGCTCCCTTCAGGGCGCCGACCTGATCTTTCATCAAGGCGATGAGTGGCGAAACCACAATGCCGACGCCGCGCCGGCAAAGTGCCGGGATCTGATAGCAGAGAGATTTTCCCGCACCGGTGGGAAACAGCACCACAGCATCATTGCCGTCGATCAGCGTGTCGATAACGGCTTGCTGTTTTCCGCGAAAACTGCTGTAGCCGAAAACTTTTTGAAGGACGGCAAGCGGTTTCGGTTCCGGACGGATGTTCGGAACGTCATTCAGCACAACTTGTGTGGCTTCATCCGCGGCAAGTGCGGGCGACACGGGCATGGGGCAGCGGCTTCCTCTGATTCTTCCGCACCATGTCTTATTCGCGAGCCGAGGGCAAACGCACCTGTGGATGAGTTGGGGGCGGTCGTCTCAAGACCGTATTCAAAATTCTGCGTCGGGATCTGTTGCCAGCGTTTCGGCGCAATGAACGCGCATCTGTTCGGTCAAGTCGGTCAGATCGCCATCCAAGCGTTCGGGTCTGATCGGTTTGCCGAAATGCACCTTGAATTTGGCCTTCTGCTTGTTCAGCAATTCGTTAAAGACCGTCATGTCGCGCAATTCGGTCGAGACACGGGCAAGGAAATAGAAAAGCCCGGAATTGCGACCACCCATATGCATGGGAATGATCGGTGCCTTGTTCTTGCGCGCCAGAGCCAATGCGGAAGTCATCCAGGGGCGCTCTGTCAGCTTGCCTTCGTTCCAATAGGCAAGACGGCCGGACGGAAACAGAACAACAACCCTTTCCTTCGAAAAGGCTGATGACGCCAGTTTGATCGTTTCCTTCGACTTTTCGCGGCTCTTGAAATCTGCCCGCCATTCTACCGGGATGATCATGTCCGCCAGACGCGGGTTGATGCGGATGGCATCCCGGTTGGCAAAAATGGCGAGGTCGTCTCGTCTGGATTTGATTGCGTCGTAAAGCACAATACCGTCGGCAATCCCGGTTGGATGATTCGACACAAGGACGACGGGCCCGTTGGTCGGGACGCGATCGAGGCCAAGGGTTGTGACGTCAAGCTGAAGCAGGTCGCTCAGATGGGCGAACACTTCAAGTGCTTCCATCTGGGAGATCGTGTCGGCCATATCGACAGCCGACCGATACCGAAGGACCCGAAGCGCAAATGGGCGAATGAGCGGCCACCATGGGCTTGCCATCACCAGTTTGCCGCGCTCGGCAATCAGGTCATCGACTATATGCTGATCGGAAGCAACTGGCTGAGACGCTGCCTGGAGGCGCGTCGGCAAGGTGTCCGTCGTCTGTTCGCTCGTCCGCACAATGCACCTCTGCCCACCGGTAAACTGTACTACTAATCAACATCGTTAACGAAATCAGCCGCTTGGTGCAAATGCTCGTTGAACAATTTTGGTCCCTAGTATTCACCAGGTTGTAAGTTAACTCCACAGGGAACTGGTAAATAACGCAATGATTGTCAAGAATGAGGCCGTCCAGGCCATTGATCTCGGGGTTGCCCGATCAGTCCAGTAGCAAAACACGTAAATCAGCCTCAACAGCACAAACAAGATGGCTAACTGGTCAAGCCAGTAAGGGGCGCCACCTTGACTGAGTGCGACAAAGACCGCGACGGCGAAAAACGGGAAGGCTTCGTAGCCATTGGCCATTGCCGCCTGTGCTCTGGCCCGAAACCCTTCGCGCCAGTAATCGGAGTCTCTGGGGTTGGCATTGTTGAAGTCCTTGTCGAGTTTGGCCGGCAGCACCGACAGGACGGGAAGGATGGCCGCTACAAGTATGCACCATATGGCAACCGGCATTGAAAACTCCTTTGATACTCGCGCTGAGTGCGGTTTCTCGTGCCAGGAAAGGTGGCACGCTGATAGAGAAAAATTGTCAATTCTGCAAATCTGGTGCTCATTTCAGGATATCCTCATGAAAATCCGCGTATCCGTTTTTTTGTCATAATGTCTTCCAGCTGTGACGGTAGATGGGCCTCGCATTGCGGCTTCGGCCGCTTCCTGAGAATAACGCGAAGGAAGTCATTCGTGACGAAGACCACCGTCTTGTTTCTCTGTCCCGACAACTCACTGCTTGGACCGTTGGCGGAAGCCTATCTCAACTTCAGGGCAAACGGCCTGATGAGGGCTTTTTCCGCAGGACTGGTTCCGGCCGACCACCTGAACAGGTATGTCGAGCGGCTGTTGTCTGCCGAGGGTCTGAATAGCCAGGGGCTGAATCCCAAGGCGGTCGACATTTTCTTGATGCCGCATGCGAATGTGCCCGATCGGGTGGTTTATCTCGCGGATATGAAACCGATATCTCTTCCGCAAATCTGGAAGACCACGACTTCCAGTCATTGGTGGAGCATCGCCGGTGCTCCTCCGTTTTCGAATTCTTTTTCTGCCGGGGCGGCATATTTTAAGCGGATCAGAACCTCGATTGACCAACTGATCGAACCAACCCGGAGCACCGCGG
>NZ_JAILWL010000431.1 GCF_025698965.1 Roseibium sp. | reverse complement strand
GTCTCAGTTCCGAGACAGGTTGGGATTGCTATTCGCCGATGCCCAGGCGCTTCATGCGCCGGTAAAGGGTTGCCCGGCCGACACCAAGGGCTCTGGCGGCTTTCGAGACATTGCCGCCGGCTCGGGTGAGTGCACGAACAACGGCGGCCCGCTCAGCCTTCTCAAATCCGGTTGGTCCGTCTTCCCGGCCAAGCAGGTCGGATGCTGGGAGCGGTGAAATGGGACCTGTCGTGCCAAGTCCAAAGGCCTTGCGTGCTGCACGGGTTGCGCCCAGCACGATGTCATCGGAATCGACGGCGAACAACACCGCGGTGTCAGATGTGTCACTGTCTGCGACCACAATGCGATTGCCGGAAAAAGCCGCCCGAAACGTATCGATCTCGATTTGACGCGCGGTCTGGCTGACCATTGCCGCGATCAGCCGGTTAAATGCTTCCGTCTGGTCGGATCTGGCAGAAGAAACATCCAGAGCTCCGACCAGTCCGCCATCCGGGCCATAAATCGGGGCGTCCATGCAGCTCATGCCTGCAAAGCGGGCTAGAAAATGCTCGTCCCGATGGATAATGACATTCCGTTCTTCCGCAAGACAGGTGCCGATACCATTGGTGCCGACCGTTGCTTCGCTCCAGTTGGTGCCCTGCGAGAGACCCCATCCCTGGAAAGTCTCCTCATCGGCTGCCGAACACCGCTGATCGAGGATCACACCATCGGCATCGGTCAACAACACGGTACAGCCAGACTGGCCGACTAGACCAAAAAGCTGATCCAGTTTCGGTGCGGCTATTTGCAGAAATGATCCGATTTCATCCAGACGCTCGCGCAGCTGCCCGTCTTCCATCTGCTCCGGTGCGGCCTGACCGCCCGGATCAAGACCGTGCTTGTCAAGCGAACGTCGCCACGACGCGGCAATCCGCGAGAGCGCAGGCGCTGATCCCGAATGTACGGTGCGGAACACTGTTTCAACATGATCTTTCATTGACGCGACCGACGACCGACAGGCTTGCCGGTGAAATGACCGGCACCCACTCTATCGATCCGTTCCTCCCATGAACGCTCGAAAACCGGATCAAGATGGCGGCAGTGCCAGGAGAATGCAAGCAGCCTTGAGAGCAGACGAAGGATTCGGTTTTCCGCCCGATTTCCCGAGCTCCACTTTTTCGCACACCCGAACAGACTGAACACACACGCAATTTACCTCAAATATATCGACTACTGTTACGAAATAACATAACAGGTCGACTCATCGGATTTGTGAGTGGGAGTAGAACATGTCACTGGTGGAAACCTTCAATGCTGAAAAGCAGCAAGAACTCGCAGCCTGACGTGAACTAAAGAGAGAAGAAGCGGAAGCCGCAGTTCGCTTGTTGATTGAATGGGCAGGGGACAATCCTGACCGGGAAGGTCTGGTGGATACGCCTACCCGGGTCGTTCGGGCGTATGAAGAATTTTTTGAAGGCTATCGGACGGATCCGGTCGATCTTCTTCAGCGCACATTTGAGGAAACGAACGACTATGACGATATGATCGTCTTGAAAAATCTCCGTTTTGAATCCCATTGCGAGCACCACATTGTGTCGATCATCGGCAAGGTCCATATTGCGTATCTGCCCGCAGGACGTGTAGTCGGGATCAGCAAGCTGGCGCGTTTGGTGGACGTCTTCGCAAAACGGCTCCAGATCCAGGAAACCCTGACGGCCCAGGTCGCGGAAACTATCGAAAAAGTGCTTGAACCCCGCGGCGTCGCGGTTGTCATGGAAGCAGCGCATATGTGCATGACCACTCGCGGCATCAAGAAACCCGGTGTGTCGATGATGACCCGGCGCATGCTGGGAGAATTCTCAACGGACAGAGAGTTGCGCCGTGACTTTCTGTCTTTCATTTCCGGGCAGCAGCCGGCCTCGTTCTGACAGCGCTCTATCCCGCTAATGTGAAACGTTGAAACAAAAGAAAACCCCACCTTCTGTTCTGGAAGGCGGGGTAGAGGTGCTTATCGCGGGGCAGCGAAGGTCGCTTCTGCTCTTTTTTAATGCCTGCTTATGCCTGCAGGCGGGATCTGATTTCCTTGCGCAACTCGTCAATCGGCGACTTCTTTGCGCCATCAATCGTGTGCCAGAACGTCCAGCCGTTGCAGGCTTCCTGTCCTTGAACCAATGCGCCGACCTTGTGGATTGAGCCGGTATGATCGCCGGATTTCAATGACCCGTCAGCCCGCACGACGGCCAGATGCTTGCCCTTGGAACAGGTGAGTTCCGCTCCCGGTTCCAGAAGACCGCTTTCCAGCAAGGTACCGAACGGAATTCGCTTCTGGGCACGCTTGCCCTTCTGCATTTCCAACGCCTTGGCATCCCCCGGTTCAATGGCTTCGATGCGCGCTGTCGCAGCGTCGATATAGTCCTGCTCGCGTTCAACACCGACATAGTTGCGGCCGAGTTTCTTCGCGACGGCTCCCGTGGTGCCGGTGCCGAAGAAAGGATCAAGCACGACATCACCAGGTTTGGAAGAGGCGGTCAGAACCCGGTAGAGCAAAGCCTCGGGCTTCTGTGTCGGGTGAACCTTCTGGCCGCTCTTGTTCTTCAGCCGTTCGGCGCCTGTGCACAAAGGCAGGTGCCAGTCAGACCGCATCTGCAAATCTTCATTGAAGGTCTTCAGCGCATCATAGTTGAAAGTCGGCTTGGCATCCTTGGACTTCACCGCCCAGATCATCGTCTCATGGGCGTTGGTGAACCGTTTGCCACGGAAGTTCGGCATCGGATTGGATTTGAGCCAGACAATATCATTCATGATCCAGAAGCCGAGATCCTGCAGGATCGCGCCAACTCGGAAGATGTTGTGGTAGGAGCCGATCACATAAAGCGAACCGTCAGGCTTCATCACCCGGCGGACAGCCAGCAGCCAAGCCCTTGTAAAGGCATCATATTGCTGGAAGCTATCGAACTGATCCCAGTGATCATCACAGGCATCCACCTTGGACTGATCCGGCCGGTGCAGATCGCCACCGAGCTGGAGGTTATAAGGTGGATCCGCGAAGACCAGGTCCACGGATCGGGACGGCAACTTCTCCAGGGCGGCCACGCAGTCGCCCTTCAGGATCGTATTCAGGTAGGAAGCGGGTGCTTCCGATTTCTTTTTTTGAAGGGGTGCCGCAAAGGACACCCCGGTACGCAGTACACTCATTGCGACGCAATACCTCACGCAATTTCGAGTGTCATGGTTACCGGGTTTGGTAAATCAGCCGTTAAGTTCGTAAAACAAAAATTCCCTTTAATTCAATGCTTTGTTTACAATCGTAAAAGTTAAATGAGAAGTTAATGACCTGTGCCAACCGAAAAGGCCAGAATTCTGCTGATTTCATTGAGAGTACGACCGGAAGTTGCTTTCCAATCGTTAAAGGCAACCTGGGCCGCGTGCAGATTTTTTTTCGAAAGTCGGTCATTCTCCATGATGTTTTCCCGGATCAGGGCATTAACCACATCGCCGGAGAGAATGAAACTTTCCTTGCCCATGAAGCGCAGGGCGATCTGGCCCGTATTGCCGCCTAGCCGGCTGCCGCGTTTTTTCAGTGTCTCCATCAGGCCGATCTGGTCTGTCACCGGATAGCGGGCGATGAATTTGGCTGCGCTACCGTGCTCCGCGGCAAGGTCTTTTAGAAAGACCGCATTGTGCTGGACAGACTTGATCTTTGCGCCGTTGCGAACAATGCGGGTGTCCTTCAGCAAGGCTTCAAATGCTTCATCGGGTAGGAAGGCAAGGCGGGCGACATCGAAGCCTTCGAAAGCCTCCTCGAACCCGGGCCACTTCTGCTCGATCACTTTCCAGCTGAACCCTGCCTGGAAAACGCACTTGGTGAACATCGACAGCCATCGGTCATCGCCTATCTGTTCCAGCTCGTCTTCTGATTTCGGCAGGTTATGTTCGCCAAGCAGCTTCGCGAGTTGATCCGGACCGCCTTTTTTTTCCGCGGCAAGCGCTTCGATGTCTTCAAAGGGTCTCATATGGCAAACCTCGTTTCTTTGCATTCCGCCTCATGGGATTAAGCCGGATTTCAAAGGATCACAGACCGTCGGGAGCTTAACGCCCGCCAATCTCCTTTGTCCGTTCAAATTTGCGCAAGGCAAGAGACAGCGTGATGGTCATCATCAGATAGATCAGGGCAACCACATTATAGGTTTCGAAATAACGGAACGATCCGGCGGCGTAGACCTTGCCGAGCTGGGTGATGTCGGCGACGCCGAGGACGGAGACCAGTGAACTGTCCTTGATCATGGCAATGAAGTCATTGCCAAGCGGCGGCAGTATGGTTTTCAGCGCCTGTGGGAAAATGATCAGGCGGAATCGCAGCCAGCGGTTCATGCCGAGGGCTTCGGCCGCTTCTATCTGACCCTTGTCGACAGCCTGGATGCCAGCACGGAAAACCTCTGCGATAAATGCCGAATAGCCGATCATCAGAGCGACGATTGCCCGCCACAGCAGCGGAAAGTCCCGTGTACGCATTGGCTCCAGGCCGAGAGGTTCCAGCACAGCGTTGACCCCGGCGACCAGAAGCGGCGTTGCCACAAAGGCGATATAGAGCAGCAGCACAATGATCGGCAGACCTCGTACGATCTCGACATAGAACCGGGCCATCTGACGCAGGATGGTGGACCCTGAGAGTGAGGCGAGTGCCAGGAGAAGACCCAGAATCGAAGCCAGAAAAAATCCAACCAGCGTCACGAAAATTGTCAGTCCGATCCCGCGCGAAACGGTTGTCATGACCTGTGTGTAGATCTCGTCGGTGGCAATCTGGAACAGGAGAAAGACTGCAAGCCCACCAGCCGCCACAAGCCAATAGGGAAAGTCCTGTTTTGGAGCGCTGGTTGAAGATTTTTTTCGAAACATGGGCCTGACTTGAGTTGAAGATGCGATCGGATGGAATTCCGGCGGCCGGATTTCACGAGACGTCGATACGTAAAATGGCCGGTATCCGGGCCTATTCCCGGTTACCGGCCATCAACGATATTGTCTAGCCGCGTTTGAGCGCAGCCGGCTTGCTACTGGCCGGCTTTGTATTCGAAGAACCATTTCTGATTCAGGGCATCAAGCGTACCATCGGCGCGCATGCTCGAAATCGCGGCGTTGAACGGCTCGACCAGATCGGACCCTTTCGGGAAGATAAAGCCGAATTCCTCCGTGCCCATCGGTTCTCCGATCAACTTGAACGTATCCGGATTGGTTGCGACATATCCTTTGCCACCGGTGCTGTCTGTTAGCACCAGGTCCACGTCACCGGTTTTCAGGGCCTGAACGGCAGCGCCGAATGTCTCGAACAGTTTGATGCGCGGATTGGCTTCATCGCCATCCAGGACTTCGTAAACCGTGACATAAAAGGGGGTCGTGCCCGGCTGGGCTCCGGCCAGGAAATCCGTGTTATCGGCGAAGCCTTTGGAGTCGGTAAAACGATCCTCATCGGCGCGCACCAGCATGAACATTTCCGAACGCATGTAAGGCTCTGAGAAGTCGACCTGTTCGGCCCGGTCTGCGCGAATGGTGATACCGTTCATGGCAAGGTCGTATTCACCGGCTGAAATCGCAGGGATCATCGCATCCCAGCTTACATTCTCATACGTCACGTTCATGTTGAGCCGCTTGGCGATCTCGGCAATCGCCTCATATTCCCAGCCACTGGCTTCACCGGATTTCGGATCGACGAATTGCAGCGGCGGATAAGTGTTTTCCGACGCAATGACAACGTC
>NZ_JAILWL010000430.1 GCF_025698965.1 Roseibium sp. | reverse complement strand
TCGGCTCCACCCTCGGTGCGGTTTCCTTCCCGCAGGTGCAGTTGCCCAAAGGCACGGAGATGACCCGCTTCATCCAGGTGCATCACAACGCACCGGGCGCAATGCGCACCTTGAACGACCTCTTCAGCCGGCACGATCTCAACATCCACGCCCAATTCATGCAGTCTCATCAGGACATCGGTTACGTGGTGATGGATGTCGACAGCCCGGTTCAGGATCCCGTAAAGATCCTGGAGGAAATCCGGGACTTGCCAAACACGATCAGAGCGCGCCTTCTCAACCGGGTTTAAGCACCCTGAACGTAAGCGAAAACACGTTCCGGCCGCCAGCAAGCGACATGCGCTTTTGACGGCCGGGACAGTCAGAAATTGCTTTTCAGTGGATCAACCACAACCAGCAACCGGGTCTTGCCGCCTTCACCAATGGCAGGGGATCGGTGCAGCAAGCAGGTTCTTTCGCCCGATGGCCAGGTCGCTCCGCGGAATAGAGCGACGGAACCGGTTTGAATCGACTGGATCCGGCTGATATCCGATTGCTGATTTTCAGGCACATACTCCGTTCCAGTTCCCCTGTAGGTGCATAAGAGCCTCGCTGGAACCGCATCAAGATGAAACTTCGGGCACATCACCTGGCTTGCGATGTCAAAGCGTATCCGCACAACCTGGTGCCGAGTGCCTTTCCCGCCATACACGCAAGTGCTGCCGCATCCTCAACAAGCATGTTCCGCATCTTGGCAAACGGCATATTCGCCTGTTCGCAGGAGGCGAGAAGAACCTCTTCCACGGCATCCAGCGGCGTAACCGCCCGCAACGACGGAAGATTTTCAGCGGGCTGATTGTCCAGCCAGTCCTGGAACTCCGGCTCAGGCGTTCTCTGCCAGATTGCTGCAGCGACACCGGGGCGAGTGATATCAGCCAGAATATCCGGTTCTTTGCCGCCTAAAACATCTTGAGCTTTTAGCGCCCCGAAGGCATGGGGCTTCTGGACCACGTTCATGCTGCTTCCTCCGCCCGGCGCCAACGCGGAAAGGGATCCAGCAAATTCTGAAAGGAAGCCAGATCGTCGCCCTTGCTTTCAGCCAGCAGGCACTGGTCCAACCGTGCCTTGATTTCCGGCCAGTCGATGCCTGAGCCAATGAGCACCAGTTCCTGGCGACGATCACCAAACGGCTCGACCCAGTTCGATTTCGCATAGGTCTGCGCCCGCGGATCTTGAGGCCATCGGCTTTGCGGAACTGATGCCCACCAGGTTCCGATCGGACTGACACTGGAAAGAGCTCCGGCCAACGAGAACTTGGCCACCCAGTCCGGCCGAGTTGCAATCCAGAAATGACCTTTCGCCCGAATGACCCCCGGAAGTGGGCCGTTAAGCACCGCGTGAATTTTCAAAGGATCAAAGGGACGTCTTGCTCTGTAGACAAACGATACAACGCCATATTCCTCCGTTTCCGGAACATGGTCGGCAAATCCGTAAAGCTCTTTCGCCCAGAGCGGATGCTCATGAGCCTTCTGAAAATCGAATAGCCCCGTGTTCAGAATCTCCCTGGTTTCAATCTCGGAATAGTCCGTTTCCAGTATCCTGGCATCCGCGTTGAGGCTGCGAATGATTTTCCGTGCTGCGTCCACCTGGCCTTGACTGGCGGCCCCGACCTTGTTCAAGACAACGACATCGGCAAATTCGATCTGATCCGTCAGGAGATGAACCAGCGTCCGCTCATCTTCCTCGCCAAGCGTTTCGCCGCGGTCATGCAAAAAGTCGTGGCTTGAATAATCGCTCAAAAGATTGACCGCATCGACAACGGTCACCATCGTATCAAGCCGGGCAACGTCCGAAAGGCTCTCACCCAACTCATCGCAAAACTCGAACGTTGCCGCCACCGGCAGCGGTTCGGAGATTCCGGTGGATTCGATCAGCAGATACTCAAACCGGCCGTCTTCGGAAAGCCGGCGAACTTCCTTCACCAGGTCGTCGCGCAAGGTGCAGCAGATGCAACCATTCGACATTTCCACCAGGGTCTCGTCGGTCTGGCTGAGCTCGGCCCCGCCAGCCCGAACTAGATCAGCATCAATATTGATCTCCGACATGTCGTTCACGATGACGGCCACCTTCAGACCATCACGATTGTTCAGAATACGGTTTAAAAGAGTGGTCTTTCCTGCGCCGAGAAACCCGGACAGGACGGTGACTGGAAGACGCATATCAGACAATTTGAGCTCCTGATTTATGTAATGTTATTACGTTACATAAATCAGGTAACTTCCCGATTGCAACGGTTTTATGGCGGCTGTTCCAAGGTTCGTGAATTACAGGAATGTTTTTCAGCTTCAGTGAAATGAAACCAGTTGCTGCGACTATTTGCTGTATCGGGTGCGCGGGCCTGTCTGGGGGAATTCACATTGAATGAGATCACGGAAGCGACGCGGCATTTGTCAGTCACGACCGACCGGAGGGAAGATCCCTCCCCCATTCTCTTTCAAAAAGCGCTCGGGCTCGAATTCAATGCATTGCCAGCTCCGGTTCAATCTCTGCATACCGTGTTCGATCGCCGGACCTGGAAAGGCCGCGCCAGGATTTCCCGCGGCACCTCTATCCTTGGCAATCTGCTTTGCCGGTTTATCGGCTTCCCTCCCGAAAACGACGACACCCCCGTGACCGTGACAATCGAGCGTCGTGGTGACCGGGAAATCTGGCAGCGGCATTTCGGGGCAAAAAAGTTCAAATCGGTTCTGTCGCTGCGGGACAACGAACAGGCCGGACACATCCGGGAACGCTTTGGCCCATTACAGTTTGACATCGACCTTCGGCTTCATGAAAACAGACTGCATTTTCCGGTGAGCCGGGGAACCTTGTTCGGACTGCCCCTGCCCCGATGGCTTCTACCTGTCAGCGAAGCCACCGAGACTGCCCGAGACGGCAGATTTCACTTCGACGTAAAACTGTCGCTGCCTGGATTGGGGCTGCTTGTTCGATATCAGGGTTGGCTGGATGCTCCAGCGACGGAAATCTGAACGAGTTCTGGAGTGCATTTTCACCCTGGAAGGTTTTCCGGAAAACGAGGTCTTACTGCGAATGGCTCTTCCTGCCAAAAGCAGAACATTGTCTCTAGTGACAATTTCATGTTTGACTTCAATGACTTTAACAACAATCTTTAAATAGCTGTCAAAGCCCTTGAATCAAACTCTCAACCGCTTCAACCGGAATACAAGCCATGTCTGTCACCTCCCGCCTGTCAGTCAATGTCAATGCTGTTGCCATGCTACGCAATCGCCGTGACCTGCCCTGGCCGAGCGTTACGGGCCTTGCGGCAATTGCCATGGAAGCCGGAGCAAAGGGTGTTACGATTCATCCTCGCCCTGATGAGCGGCATATCCGCAAGACCGATGTTTTTGAGCTGGCAGAGTTGATCGAAGACCGCTTCCCGAACAAGGAGTTGTGCCTGGAAGGCTACCCATCTCCCGACTTCCTGAAACTGGTGGAAGAAGCCCGGCCGGAACAGGTTCTTTTCGTTCCGGACGACCCTGAGCAGACAACGTCGGACCACGGTTGGGATTTTTCGAAAGATACGGCAGCGCTGGAAACCGGCATCGCCGCCGCCAAAGAATGGGCAATCACTGTTTCTCTGTTCTGCGACCCTGACCAATCTCATCCGGAGCATGCGGCACGCCTGGGTGCAGAACGCATTGAAATCTATACCGGTCCCTATGGTGCCTGTTTCGACGATCCGGAAAGGGCTGCGAGAGAGCTCGAGCGCATTGCGCTTACAGCCGAGGCGGCACGCGAATGCGGATTGGGTGTGAATGCCGGACATGACCTCACGGTCGAGAATATCCCCGCCCTCATTGCAAGGGTGCCCTTTATCAGGGAAATGTCGATCGGTCACGGTTTCACCGCCGAGGCGCTGATCTACGGGTTCAAGGAAAGCGTTCAGCGTTTCCGCAAAGCCATGGGTGAAGTCTGAATGCCTGACGCATTGTCCCAACAGGTCGCATTTCTGCTGGAAGCCGACAAGCTCAAGGAAGTCATTCGCCTTAACCAGCTTTCAAGCGGAAGTCGCAGGGAAAGCACGGCGGAGCATTGCTGGCACGTCATTCTTCAGACCCTGACTTTCGCAGACCATGCACCGGATGGCACCGACATTCCCCACGTCATCAAGCTGCTGGCGATCCACGATCTGGTTGAAATCGACGCAGGCGATCATTGGGTGACCGAAGACAATTTCTCTGCCGTCAAGGCCAGGGAGCACGAGGCTGCAGAACGATTGTTTGCCCTGCTCCCCGACCATCAGTCGGCGGACTTCAAAGACCTCTGGCTGGAGTTCGAAGCCAACGAGACAGCTGAAGCCCGTTTTGCAAATGCCATGGATGCGCTGCATCCAATGGTGTTGGTCTTTGCCTCCGGTCTTGATGATCCCACCCACGAGCCGATTTCGGCAGCTGATTTGCGTGAAACCAAGGAATCCCGTCTTTCTCCCTTCCCCCGCCTCTGGGCCTATGCCCAGGGCCTATTGGATCAAGCCGTTCAGGCCGGTCGCCTGCTGCCTTGATCCTCTCCTCACCTGCCGACCTGTGCAGCCCCGCCCTGAATGAGGAAATTAAGTCATGTCGTTTGATCTCTGGCTCGTTTTCGTTGCCGTTTCCCTGTTACCTGCCATCAGTCCCGGCCCTGGCGTCATGCTGGCAATTTCCAACACTCTGCGCTTCGGCCGAAATGCCACACTCGCCTCTGCATCGGGCAATGCGGCCGGACTGGTAATCATCGGCTATGCAGTGGCTTTTGGGTTCGGCGCGCTTATGGCTACCTCCGCATTTGCCTTTACCGTTTTGAAATTCATCGGCGCCGCATATCTGATTTACCTCGGGCTGAAAGTCTGGCGTGACAAATCCAGTTTCGAAGTCACATCCGGAGCCTTGGCGACGCGCAAGAGCCCTTGGAAACTGTTTCTGGAAGCCTTTCTCGTCTCTGTTACCAATCCAAAGGCAATCCTTGTCATTACCGCCCTGTTCCCCCAGTTCATGCGTGCCCAGGGTATAGATCTGGTAGAGACGTCGATCCTCTCCTTCACCTATGCGGCGCTTTGTTATGCCAACCATGCGATGATCGCCTTTGCAGGCAATCATTTGCGCCGCTTTCTGACTTCGGCGCGGCGGATACGCTGGGTCCGGCGCGTCACTGGCGGTCTGTTTGTCGGTTTTGGTTCCGCCCTGGCAACGGCCAGCCGATAAACCGCAATTTCACGGTAACAAGAGCCAGGTCATACCCTCATAAAAAGACCGCACTGGCGCAGCAAACGGCGACGAGCTGCAAGAAAAGGTGCGAAAAGCGCGCCCCTGCCCGCTTGAGGACTTTGACGCAGCGGACCGAAGGCGTTTTTGCGTCCCTTCAAGATAGGGGGGAATTTGCCCGACAACTTTGTTGCTAAACCTTGAAAACCGCACGGTTTTCCGATGTTTAGCGCTGCCTATCCGAACAAATTCATTCCCACCAGCATGGCTTATTTTATGAGGGCATGACCTAGAATTGAAGTGGCGCGTTGTCCGTCACTTCTTTCATGACGAAAAACGTTCGTGTTTGCCGAACACCGGGAAGAGCTATCAGCTTCTCTCCGTGCAGCTTGTTGAAGTCGGCCATGTCGCGTGCCCGGATCTTCAGGAAATAATCGAAATCGCCAGCCACCAGGTGGCAATCGAGAATAAAATCCGCCTCGCGAATGACTGCTTCGAACTCTGCAAAGCTTT
>NZ_JAILWL010000043.1 GCF_025698965.1 Roseibium sp. | reverse complement strand
GCTGGCCGAGGTCGGCGATATTACGCCATTGGTTGTCTACGCCCTGTCCGATGAGAGCTGTTTCGTGACGGGACAGGCCTTTCTGGTCGACGGTGGTGTAACGATCTGACAGCGGCACAGGGGGAGGATGTGACGTCACTCGTCAAAATGACCGGCATCGAAAAGCGTTTCCCGGGCGTTCATGCACTCAAGAATGTGCAGTTCGAACTGGAACCCGGTGAGGTGCATGCCCTGATGGGCGAGAACGGGGCTGGCAAGTCCACGTTGATGAAGATCCTTGCCGGCATCTATCAGCGCGACGGCGGTGAGCTTCTGGTCGATGGCAAGAGCGTTTCCCTCGATAGCCCGCGAGATGCGCAGGATCAGGGCATCGGCATTATTCATCAGGAACTCAGCCTGATGAATGACCTGACCGTCGCCCAGAACATTTTCATCGGACGGGAACCCCGAAAAAGCTTCGGACGCCTGGACGAGGCGGCGCTGAATGCGAGTGCCACCGAGATTTTTGCCTCGATGAATCTCAGTCTCGATCCGAAGGCCAATGTCGGCGGATTGACCATCGCCAAGCAGCAGATGGTCGAAATTGCAAAAGCTCTGTCCTACCGCTCGCGCGTGCTGATCATGGACGAGCCGACGGCCGCCCTGAACGATGCGGAGATTGCAGAGCTCTTCGTGATCATCAATCGACTGAAGTCCGAGGGCGTCGGCATCGTCTATATCAGTCACAAAATGGATGAACTGAAGCGGATTGCGGACAGGGTGACCGTGATGCGCGACGGTGAATATGTCGCCACTGTTGGAGCCGTCGACACGCCGATCTCCAAGATCATTGCCATGATGGTCGGGCGAGAGGTTCATGAAGAACCGCTGGACGTGCCGGATCTTGCGGATGCGGAAATCTCGCTGCAAGTCTCGGATCTGAACCGGGGCAGGGAAATCCGCGATGTCAGTTTCTCTGTCCGCAAGGGCGAGATCCTGGGATTCGCTGGTCTTATGGGCGCCGGGCGAACCGAGGTCGCGCGCGCGATTTTCGGTGCGGACCCGAAAGACACCGGCGTGATCCAGGTCCATGGCCGGGAGGTCGCGATTTCGCGTCCCTCCGATGCCGTCAGGGCCGGGATCGGATACCTGTCGGAAGACCGCAAGCATTTCGGCCTCGCCACCGGAATGAATGTGCGTGACAACATCGCGCTGGCGTCCATGGACAGGTTTACCGGTTGGGGCGGTGTCCTCGATGACGACAAGATGCGCAAGACCGCGCGGGACTATATTCGCAAACTCGGAATTCGAACTCCCTCGGACACTCAGGAAGTTCGCCTTCTCTCTGGAGGAAACCAGCAGAAGGCGGTTATCGCCAAGTGGCTGCTGCGCGATTGCGACATCCTGATTTTCGACGAACCGACACGCGGGATCGATGTCGGGGCGAAGTCGGAAATCTACAAACTGCTGGAGAAGCTTGCTGCCGAGGGCAAGACAATAATCGTGATCTCGTCGGAACTTCCGGAAATCATGCGCCTCAGTCATCGCATCGCGGTGATGTGTGAAGGCCGGCTGACCGGAATACTGCCCGGCGGCAAAGACACAACTCAGGAAATGATCATGGAGCTGGCCACGCATCGTGAAGCGGCCATGCAACCGGATGGGGGGATGGCGTGAATACTGCGCAGGAAACGAAACCGGTCAATCTGCTGTCGCGGTTGATCGACACCGGAGCGCACCAGAAACTTCTGGCATTCGCTTCCCTGGTGGCTTTGCTGATCGGGTTTTCGATTGCATCGCCAAACTTCATGCAGACCTCGAACATGATCGCGATCCTGCAGGCGACTTCCGTCAATGGTGTGCTCGCGGTAGCGGTCACCCTCGTGATCATCACCGGCGGTATCGACCTGTCGGTCGGAACCTTGATGACGTTCTGTGCGGTGATCGCCGGCGTCGTCCTGACCTATGCCGGTATGCCGCTGTTGCTCGGAGTTCTGGCCGCCATTGCGGCAGGAGCTTTTTGTGGGCTGTGTTCGGGTACTTTTGTCGCAAAAATGAAGATCCCACCCTTCATAGCCACGCTCGGCATGATGTTGATCCTTAAAGGTCTGTCCCTGGTCATTTCGGGGACCAGGCCGATCTATTTCAACGACACGCCGGGTTTCGATCTGATCTCTCGCGGATCACTGATCGGCGAGATTTTTCCGGCGCTGCCGGTACCCAATGGGGTTCTCATTCTCTTCATTGTCGCGCTGAGCGTCGCTTACATTCTCGGCCGGACGGTGCTTGGGCGCTATACCTTCGCCCTGGGGTCGAATGAGGAGGCAGTGCGTCTGTCCGGCGTCAATACCGATGCCTGGAAGATGGGTATCTACGCACTTGCCGGAGGCATATGCGGCATTGCCGGCATTCTCATCGCCTCACGCCTGAATTCCGCTCAGCCTGCGCTCGGTCTCGGCTATGAGCTCGAGGCCATCGCGGCCGTCGTCATTGGCGGCACTTCCTTGTCCGGCGGGCGGGGCACAATTCTCGGCACATTGATCGGAGCCCTGATCATGGCGGTGCTGACCAACGGGTTGCGCGTTTTGTCCGTGGCGCAGGAATGGCAGACGGTCGTGACCGGAGCAATCATCATCCTGGCCGTCTATGCCGACATGGTTCGGCGCAAACAGGCTGGGTGACGAAAAGCAAGAGGACAAAAAAAGTCCCGGAAAATTGCACATAACTGAACTTATCTAGAGGAGGAATACTCATGTTTTCACGTCGTTTCATCCTCGGGGCAATCAGCGCGCTTGCGATGACAGTCCCCGCGGCGGGCTCATATGCCCAGGAATTGTATATTCCGCTGGTCTCCAAGGGCTTCCAGCACCAGTTCTGGCAAGCTGTCAAACTGGGCGCGGAAAAGGCAGCGGACGAAGAAGGCGTTCGCATCACCTTTGAGGGACCGGACAACGAGACCATGGTCGATCGCCAGATCGACATGCTGTCAGCAGCGCTGGCAAACAAGCCGGTCGCCCTGGGCTTTGCCGCGCTCGACAGCCAGGCTGCCATTCCGCTGCTGCGTCAGGCACAGGAAGCCGGCATTCCGGTCGTCGCCTTTGACAGCGGTGTCGACAGCGACATCCCGATTGCCACTGCGACGACTGACAATGTCGCAGCAGCCGGTTTGGCTGCCGACAAGATGGCTGAAAAACTGGGCGGCAAAGGCAAGGTCGCAGTTGTTGCGCACGATCAGACCAGCCGCACTGGCATCGACCGCCGCGATGGTTTCGTCAATCGGATCGGTGAAAAGTATCCGGACATCGAGATCGTGACCATTCAGTACGGACAAGGTGATCACCTGAAATCGACGGAAGTGACCAAGGCTATTCTGACGGCCAATCCGGATCTCAAGGGCATCTTCGGTACCAACGAAGGGTCAGCGATCGGTGTGGTCAACGGTGTGCAGGAGCTGGGCAAGGATGACCTGGTCATAATCGGCTATGATTCGGGCAAGGCTCAGAAGGATGCAATCAAGAGCGGTCTGATGGCCGGTGCGATCACCCAGAACCCTGTCGGCATCGGTTATGAAACCGTCAAGGCCGCGGTTGCTGCCGTCAAAGGTCAGGAAGTACCTAAATTGATCGACACCGGATTTTACTATTACGATGCGTCAAACATCGACGATCCGGAAATTGCTGCAGTCCTCTACGACTGATCGATACCAACCAGAAACGGTCCGGCGGGAGACCGGCGGGCCGTATTAACTTGAAAGATCCAAGCTTATGAAGTTGTTGCGATATGGTTCATCCGGTGCGGAAAAGCCGGGATTGCTGGACGACAACGGCCAGGTGCGTGACCTGTCCGGTCATGTTGCCGATATATCCGGCGACACCCTGCAACCGGAAATGCTGGCGAAATTGCAAGCTCTCAATCCGTCCGATCTGCCGCTGGTTGAGGGCATGCCGCAAGAAAATCTCCGTCTTGGCCCCTGTGTCGGCAACGTCGGCAAGTTCATCTGCATCGGCCTGAACTATGCCGACCATGCGGCCGAAGCTGGAATGGACATTCCGCCGGAGCCGGTCATTTTCGGTAAGTGGACATCCGCCATTGTCGGCCCGGACGATGATGTCGAAATTCCGCGCGGTTCCGAAAAGACCGACTGGGAAGTGGAACTCGGTGTCGTGATCGGCAAAGGTGGCCGCTATATCGACGAAGCTGATGCAATGGGCCATGTCGCTGGATTTTGCGTCATCAACGATGTGTCCGAGCGGGACTTTCAGTTGAACCGGGCCGGTACCTGGGACAAAGGCAAGGGCAACGACACATTCGGTCCGCTTGGGCCGTGGTTGGTCACTCAGGAAGAAGTCGGCGACTTCAACCAGCTTGGCATGTGGCTCGAAGTCGACGGACACCGTTTTCAGAACGGTTCCACCGCGACAATGGTCTACAAGGTGCCGTTCCTTGTCAGCTATTGCAGCCGCTTCATGAGCCTGCAGCCCGGCGATGTCATTTCAACAGGGACACCACCGGGTGTCGGCATGGGGCAAAAACCACCGGTATTCCTGCGTGGCGGTGAAATTATGCAACTTAGTATCGACAAGCTGGGCACACAGACCCAGAAGGTCAAGCCAGCGCAATAGCCGTTCAAAAATGCAAGAGCCCTCGCCAGCCATGCGGGCGGGGGTTAACCTTTTTGCGGCCGTCCGGCGACATAGACTTCGTTGATCGCCCTGTCGTCGCCCAGCATCTGCAAGACGAACAGCTCTTCGCTGAGCGTATCGGCACGATCCATCCGCAGCGCCATCGCGTCGGTTGCCCTGGCATCGAGGACGACAATGTCTGCTTCCGTTCCCGGATCAAGCGTGCCGATCTTGTCCTCAAGCCCCAGGGCGACCGCGTTCCCTCGCGTAATCCAGTGGAAGGCCCGCAAGGGATGCAGCTTCTGATCCTGAAGCTGCAGGATTTTGTAGCCTTCGTTCAGGGTCTGTAGCATCGAATAACTGGTGCCGGCGCCGATATCCGTGGCAATTGCGTTGACAATTCCACGCTCCCTGAGGCCTTCATCGTCAAAAAGGCCGCTGCCGAGGAAAAGGTTGGACGTCGGGCAAAAGACCGGCCGTGCTCCGGTTTCCGCCAAGGCATCGATTTCACGCGGCTCCAGGTGAATGGAGTGGCCGAGCAGCATTTTGGAGCTCAACAGTCCGTAGTTCTGATAGACGTCGAGATAATCTTTCGCCTTGGGATAGAGCTCCAGCGTATAGGCGATCTCGTTGCGGTTTTCCGAAAGATGGGTCTGAACGTAGCAGTCCGGATGCTCGGCAACGAGAGCTCCGGCCATTTCCATCTGATCCGGTGTCGAGGTGATCGCAAATCTCGGAGTGATCGCATAGTGCGCACGGCCCCGGCCATGCCACTTTTCGATCAATTCCTTACTGTCGTGATAGCCACTCAGGGGCGTGTCGCGTAAGCCGTCCGGAGCGTTCCGGTCCATCATCACCTTGCCACCGATCACACGCATGTTGCGCTGTTCGGCTTCTTCGAAATAGGCGTTGGCCGACCCTTTGTGCACGGAGCAAAATGCGACGGAAGTCGTTGTGCCGTGGTTGATCAGAAGATCGAAAAAGCGGCAGGCCATGGCGGCCGCATGATCACCATCGGCAAAGCGGGTTTCTTCCGGAAACGTGTAGGAGTTGAGCCAGTCGAGCAGCTGTGCGCCCCAGGAGGCTACGATCTGAACCTGCGGAAAGTGTATGTGCGTGTCGATGAAACCGGCCGTCAGAAGATGTGGCCGGTGATCGATGATTTCTGCGTCCCCGGCCTGCGCGACCAGGTCGCAATAGGATCCACGTGCCAGGATTTTCCCGTCCCCGACAAGAAGTGCGCCGTCTTCAATATAATCATAAGACGCCGTGTCACTTGGCGATTGCGGTTCGGACGTGAAGGTGAGAATGCGTCCGCGAAGCAGCAAGCGATCAGATTGCATGGAGTAAATCCCGTTTTACAGAGTTCGGGGCGGAAGGTCCGCCCCGAATGATTTGAGTTCGTTGGTTATTCGGCCGGGCTGGCGTCAGGTTCCAGAGTGTGTTCGGCTTCCGGCACGATTGCCTCTTCCCGATGGAAGATCGGGTAGATGAACAGGAACGCAGCGGAGATCATGTAGCCGAGACTGACAGCGCTGAATTCCGGCATGTGCAGGCTGGCGGAGTGAATGATGCCAATCGATGCCATTGCGAAGGCAGCGAATGCGAACCCTCCCGCATTGCGGAATTTGCCATCGATGACGCAAGCGACAATGGCGCCCCAGATCAGGCCGGTGAGAATGGCACCCTGACTGAGCGCCAGATGACCTTCATAATGAGCACCTTGCTGCAGCAAGGCTGCTGTCAGTTCAGGATTGCCGAGTGGCAGCACGCCTTCCGCTCCGGTTGCGTTGAGCGCTCCCATCAGCGAGCCCCACTTGATTACCAGGAAACTGGAGACATGCGGCATCATCGCGATGGTGACGGCAGCCATATGTTCGGTTCGCACAGCATGGGCCGTGTTGGTGATCAGGCTGAGCGCGACAAAGACCAGAACTGGCGCTGCTGCCGCAATCGGGATCAGGTTGTTCAAGAAAGCCAGGAACCCGAAGAAAGCGGCCAGCGGGATGACGAGGCCAACGCCGATCACATAACCTGAATGAGCGCCCATGCGCTTATAGGCCGGATGTCCGATATAGGCGGTGGTCGGGAATGGTGAGCCGAACAGTGCACCGATCATCGTGCCCGCACCATCGGTGATCTGGCAGGTTGCGACCGGATAGTGATCACCGGCAGCTTCGGCGCTTTCCACGTTGTTCATCGTTTCGATGAAGTTGTAGATCTGCACCGGAACCAGAACGAGGAACAGTTCCGGGTTGGCGAAGAGATGCTGGATACCGGCAATCAGGTCGCCAAAATAGGGAAGTGGCGGATAAAAGCCGATTCCCTCGAAGCTGATCGACGACTGGCCGATTGCCAGAGCAACCACGGTGCCGACGATCAAGGCCAGCAAACCGGCCGGAATGTTGAACGGCAGACGGAAGCGACCGACCAGGCCCCACAGGATGATGATCATCGAGGCAAAGCCGATAAACGGATTTTCGAAGACCGTCGCCAGCGGAACCGTTCCTATGAAGACGAGGGCGATGCCGCAAAGGGTTCCGAGCATGCCGGCGCGTGGTGTGACCTTCTTCAGCCATGGACCGACAATCGCACCGAGCCCGGCAACGATACCGCCCATGAAACCAGCGCCGATACCCACCTGCCAGGCAAGAACCGGATCATTGGTGGACCAGTAGATCGGCCCGATCACACCGAACAGATAGACAAACATGACCGGCGTCGAGATGCCGTAGGGCAGTGCCGTCACATCGCGCCCATGTTCGGCTGCAGCACGTTTTGCCAGCAACACGTAGATTGCGACACCGGCAAGAATGGCGATCGCGGCGCCCGGAATGATCCGGCCGTAAACGATATCCGCCGGCATCTGGAAGACGAACTGACAGATCCCAGCCAGCACCATGAGATTTACGAGGTTGTCCGTGAACAATGCCCAAAAGGCACTGAAATCCCCGCGCGAAAACAGTTTGTAGTCGTACCTCCCAACCCGCATATCGGGTCTCCTTTCCAATGTAAGACGGCAGAGTCCACCTGTACTCCCGGTTCGGTGGAGCGGCCTTTGGTTCACTGTGCGGCTTCGAGCGGCACAGCCTCCTTTTCACCACCAAGTGCCTGGGCGCCCGTGGTCAGGGCGGTCAGCACTTCGGCGGTCACAAATGCGGCGATGATTTCGGGTCTCTTGTCGCGACTTGACGTCGCGCCGATCGGACATGTGAGATTGTCGATCGAAAGCCCGTTGCAGTGACTGCGGCACCAGGACCGCAGTTTGGCGCGCTTTGTCGCCGAGCCGATCATGCCGACATAGGCGGCGTGACCGAGTTCAAGCGCGGCGGTCGTCAACAGAAAGTCGAGACCATGATCGTGGGTCAGCACAATAAAGGCGCTGCCTTCCGGTGCGTTGTAGACATCGACTTCGGGGATCGCCCTCAGCCGCTTGTCGACATCCGCAGTGCATTTCGCCAATTCCTCTTCACGCATGTCCACCAGGACGCAATGAACCGGCGCATGCTGGAGCAGATTGGCGATGGCGCGCCCGACGTGACCGGCGCCCATGATGAAGACATGCGGTTGTTCCGACACATCGGTGTGCAAGCGCTCCAGGGCATTGTTACGGTCCTTCCGGCTCATCCGAGACAGCCGCATTTCCACCCTGCCGCCGCAGCATTGGCCGATTTCCGGACCGAGCGGCAGGTCGAGTGTCTCGACAAGTGTGCCATTGCTCAGCATGGTGCGTGCACGGTTGACAGCGATCTGTTCAAGCTGCCCGCCCCCGATCGTGCCCCACAGTTCCGCTGCCGCCACGAACATTTCCGTTCCGGCTTCGCGCGGAGAGGAACCGCGGACGCGGGTCAGTTCCACACGAACGACCGGACTTTTCGTGCCGAAGAATGCAGTGGCCTGGGTGACGAGCGCGCTCATGGTCTTAAGCGTCCGTTCTCAGGCGCTCGATGGCGAGCAGGACCCGCTCAGGTGTTGCAGGAGCGTCAATCCGGGGGCATTCGCGGTAATCCGCAACACTGGCCACAGCCATGGACAACGCTTCGAATACGGAGATGCCGAGCATGAACGGAGGTTCGCCCACGGCTTTTGACCGTTTGATGGTTCTTTCGCGATTGACAGACCATTCAGCCAGCGACACGTTGAATTCGCGCGGGCGATCGGAGGCAAGCGGGATCTTGTAGGTGGACGGAGCGTGTGTACGCAGCCTGCCGGCGTTGTCCCACCACAGTTCTTCGGTGGTCAACCAGCCCATGCCCTGAATGAAGGCACCCTCGACCTGCCCCTTGTCGAGGATCGGGTTCAGTGACCTGCCGACATCGTGCAGGATGTCGGTGCGCTCTACACGGTATTCCCCGGTCAGCGTGTCGACGGAAACTTCCGAGCACGAGGCGCCGTAAGCATAGTAGAAGAAGGGGCGCCCCTTGCCCGCGGCCCGGTCCCAGTGGATCTTCGGAGTTTTATAAAAGCCCGCAGCAGACAGGTGTACGCGGGCCAGATAGGCCTGGCGTACGAGATCGTTGAAGGGGATAGCGTCCTTCCCGATCTGCACCATGTTATTGCGGAAAGTGATGGTGTCCGGCGCTGTGTTCCAGTGCTCGGCGGCAAATGCGATCAGCCGTTCTTTCAACTGATCAGCAGCATTCAGCGCTGCCATGCCGTTGAGGTCCGTGCCGGATGAGGCAGCCGTTGCGGACGTGTTCGGAACTTTTTCCGTGGTGGTTTTCGTAATCTTGATGCGTTCGAAATCAACCTGGAACGCATCGGCGACAACCTGGGCAACCTTGGTGTTGAGGCCTTGCCCCATCTCGGTGCCGCCATGGTTCAGGTGGATGGACCCGTCATTGTATATGTGGATCAAAGCGCCGGCCTGATTGTACCAGGTGGCGGTGAAGGAGATGCCGAACTTCACCGGCGTGAGGGCAATGCCCTTCCGAATGATTTTGGAATTTCTGTTGTGTTCCAGGATTGCCTGGCGGCGCGCCTGATACTCGGCGTTTTCTTCCAGCTCCTTGATCAGGCGCGGCAGGATGTTGTCCTCGACCTCCTGATGATAGGGGGTCAGGTTTCGACCGTCGGTCTTGTCGCCGTAGAAATTGGCCTTGCGGACTTCCAGCGTATCCTTTCCAAGCGCATACGCGATTTCTTCGATCATACGCTCGGCCGCGACGACACCCTGCGGGCCGCCGAAACCCCGAAACGCGGTGTTCGACACGGTGTTGGTCTTCATCGGTCGGCTTTGCAGCAGGACGTTCGGATAGTAATAGGCGTTGTCGGCATGAAAGAGCGCACGGTCGGTAACCGGACCGGAAAGATCCGAGGAGTAGCCGCAGCGGGCTGCGAAGCTGCCGTCAACGCCCTGGATGCGTCCTTCGCCGTCAAAGGCAACGTCATAATCGACAATGAAGTCGTGGCGCTTGCCGGTTGCGGTCATGTCCTGATCGCGGTCCGGGCGGATCTTGACCGGGCGATTCCATTTCTTCGCAGCAATGGCGGCCACGGCACAGAAGAGGTTCATCTGGCTTTCCTTGCCGCCGAAACCACCACCCATGCGCCGGACATTGACGGTTACGGCGTTGGACGGCACACCCAGAACATGCGCCACCATATGCTGTGCTTCGCTCGGGTGCTGCGTGGAACAATGCACGGCAACGTCGTCGTCTTCACCAGGCAGGGCAAAGGCGATGTGGCCTTCCAGGTACATGTGATCCTGGCCACCGATGTGCATCCGGCCCTTGATCCGGTTTTCGGCTGTTGCAAGGGCGGATTTCGCATCGCCGCGTTCCAGTTTCAGCGGAGCGGTGACAAACGGATAGTCGGCTTCCTGGGCGCTGATGGGATCGAGCGCGTGGGTCAGGACGTCGTAGTCGACCTTGGCAAGTTCAGCAGCTCTGCGTGCCGCGTCGCGGCTTTCGGCAACGACGGCAAAGAGCGGTTGACCATGAAATTCAGTTTTTTCGACCGGAAAGACGGGCTCGTCATTCTGGCCTGTCGGGCTGATGTCGTTGTGTCCGGGTACGTCTTCCGCCGTCAGAACCCCGACCACACCTGGCGCTGCAAGAACGGCTGAATAGTCGATGTTCCTGATGCGGGCGTGGGCGACGGTAGACACGCCGAGATAAGCATGCAGCGTGCCGTAGGGTTCTGCGATGTCGTCGCAATAGTCTGCCCGCCCGGTGACATGCTTTTCAGCGCTGTCATGACGACGGTCGGTGTGTACGGCACCGCGGATTGTCTGATCGGTCTCAGTGATGACGTCGTGTTTCATTGATCTCTCTCAGTCACGCGGAAAGCAGTTCGACCGGCTCAGCCGTCTGGTCGTCGTGGGAAAGGAAAAAACGCTGCAGCAGATTGCGGGCGACGCTGCTCCGGTACTGTGCGGAGGCGCGCCAGTCACTCAGTGGGCTGAAATCTGCTTCAAGGGCCTTGCCGGCGGTGGCGAAGGTCGCCGCACTCCAGCTGCTGCCACGCAAGGCGGCTTCGGCAGCCTCGGCGCGCTTGGGTGTGCCGGCCAGCCCGCCAAAGGCAAGGCGGCAGTCGGAAATGATACCGTTTTCGATCGTAACGCTGAAGCCTGCCGCAACAGAGGAGATGTCCTCGTCGCGCCGCTTGGAAATCTTGTAGGCCGCATCACGTTGACCGGGGCGAGGCCGCGGTACCGTGATGCTTTCCACAAATTCGTCCGGTGCACGGTCCTGCTTGCCATATTCGATGAAGAAGGCTTCCAGCGGCAATGTGCGCTGTGTTTGTCCCTTGCGCAGAGTGATGGTGGCATCGAGCGCGATCAGGACTGGCGGTGTGTCGCCAATGGGCGAACCGTTGGCAATGTTGCCGCCAATGGTTCCCATGTTGCGCACCTGCTGACCGGCAATGCGGTCCCAGTAGGCTTCAAGATGCGGGAACACCTTGCGAATGGCTTCCTGGGCCTCGGAGTAGGTGACACCTGCTCCGATTTCCAGGGAGGAGTCGGTGAGCCGAATTGACTTCAGCTCATCGAGGTGACCGATAAAGACGGCCGGGCCGATGGGGCGCATGAATTTTGTGACCCAGAGACCGACATCGGTCGAACCGGCGACAATTGTTGCCTCCGGAAACTCACTCAATACTTCCGCCAGATCGCCGACATTGGCCGGAACGATGGCGCGGTTGTCCTTCGGACCGGTGACGACGCGGCAACCGTCCTGGAGGGACTTCAGGTGTTCCGCGATCTGCTCGCGTTCGGTGGCCAGAAAGTCGTTGGCCGGGGTCCCGTAACGGTTTGCGGCCATCGCCGCGGCAATGATCGGCTGATACCCGGTGCAACGGCACAGATTGCCCTGAATGGCCGTCTCGACTTCCGTTTCAGTCGGCTCCGGGTTTTCCATCCACAACGCATAGAGCGACATGACGAAGCCAGGCGTGCAGAAGCCGCACTGGCTTCCATGAAAATCGACCATGGACTGCTGAATGGGATGCAGGTCGCCGTTTTCACCCTTCAGATGTTCGATTGTGACGACGTGACAGCCGTCAAGCGAAGCAAGAAACCGGATGCAGGCATTGACGGTTTCGTATTTGAGAACACCGCCATGCAATCGACCGACCAGAACGGTACAGGCGCCGCAATCTCCTTCAGCGCAGCCTTCCTTGGTTCCGGTCAGACGGCGCTCCAGCCGGATGTAATCCAGCAGCGTCCTGTCGGCCGGAACGTCCTTTACAGCCACATCGGCGCCATTCAGCAGAAACCGGATTTCGTTACGGTGGTTCATCGCGTCCTCGGGTCTTTCTCGTCTCGATTGGGACGGTACTGCCCGCGACTGCCGCGAAAAATCCGGTATATCCGGAAATTATTTCAACATATTATTGAAAATGGTGGTGCAGCATCCGTGCGAAACTGCGATTTATGCCCCTATTGAGCGTAGGGCGACGACTATTGGCAGCGCAGATGTAACGAGCTGCAAATACACGTGAATTTCAATGTGAGGGAGTGCGTGAGATGGCCTATCTGGAAAGCCTTCGAGTCTTCACGCGTGTGGTTGAACTTGGCAGCATAACCTCTGGCGGTCGGGACCTGAGATTGACGCCTGCGGTTGCCAGCAAGCGCATAAAGGAGCTTGAAAAACACCTCGGAGTGCGCCTGTTCAACCGGACAACCCGCTCGCTCACGCCGACAGAGGTCGGCAAGGTCTTCTATGATTATGCTGTAAAAGCGCTGGAATCGATCGAGGATGCGGAAGCTGCGGTTGCCAGTTTTTCGGACGCTCCGCGCGGAGTGATCCGAGTGACCGCACCACTTGGCGCCGGGCGCAGGATCATCGCTCCGCTTGTGCCGCGCTTCGTGGAACAGTTTCCGGCAACGGAAGTGCATATGCGTCTGTCCGACCGGAAGGTAGATCTCATGTCCGACGGTCTGGACCTTGCGTTTTTCATCGGCACGCCTTTGGACTCCAATCTGAAGCTTCGCAAGATCGCCGATTGTCAGCGCGTTCTCTGTGCCTCGCCGGATTATCTGAAGAAACACGGCACGCCGAAAACGCCGGACGATCTCATGAGCGACGATCACAATTGTCTGCTTCTGCGTTATCCGCACTCGCCTGAGTATTATTGGGTGCTGCAAACAGCAGAGGGGCCGCGCAAACTTCAGGTGTCGGGAAAATTCGATGCCGATCACAGCGATGTTCTGACCGACTGGGCGCTGGCCGGCTTCGGTATCGTCAACAAGCCCCGCTTCGATGTCGCGAAATACCTGAGAAATGGTGATCTGGTCGAAATCCTCACGGACACGCCACCCCCGCCAACCATCTTCGGGTGCCTCTATCCGCACCGCCGCCTACAGGACCCCAAGATCCGGCACTTCGTCGACTTCGTCATCAAAAACGCCGATGTCGGTGGCGGTTGAGCCCGTAGGAAATAAATCATCGATCGTTTCCCCGGCATGGGGGCACGACTTGGGAAAGAGCAGCTGCGATGCAGCACCTTTAGGTCATCTCTTCCGCAGGCCATTTCTTTTCCGTCCTGCTCGGTTGTCATCCCGGCTGCAGCGCAGGGAGACCCGGGATCCAATACCCGCTAACGCTCTCACGTATCTCAACCTCGGCAGGTGGTTACAGGATCCCTGAGGACACAGGGATGACAAGGGAGAAGACCTGCCAAACAAAAAAAGCGCCCTCCCTTGCAGGAGAGCGCCTTTTTCCGGTCTTGGATTCTGGACTTACTTCAAGGCCACACCGAAGGGCAGTTCCTTCTTGGCATTGCGGTACCACTGGATGACCTTCTGGCGTTCCTCTTCTTCCATGAAGGAGACATTTGCCGGCGGCATAGCGTTGGTCACGCCGGCCTGCAGGTAAATCTGCTGTGCGGCGCGGGCGACATCGGCCTTGGTCTCCAGGAGGATGCCCTTTGGTGCCCAGTGGATACCCTCATAGAAGGGTTCGCGCGCATGGCACATGGCGCAGCGACCCGGAACGATCGCCATGACATCGTCAATGCCGTCGGCGTTGGCGTAGACCTGTTCCACCGGCGTCAGCTCACGGGTCTCGGCGACATCGTAACTGTCTTCGCTCCACATCGGTGCCATGCTGAGGTGAATGATGGCAACGAACAGGATCGCGGTTACCAGCCAGGTCCAGGTCGGATTGCCGGCACCGGCATGGTTGGTGTTGAAGTAATGCCGGATCGAGACACCCATCAGGAACACGAGCGCGGCAATCACCCAGTTGTATTCGCTGGCGAATGCGAGCGGATAGTGGTTGCTCAGCATCAGGAACACGACTGGCAGCGTCAGGTAGTTGTTGTGGGTCGAGCGCAGCTTGGCGATCTTGCCGTATTTCGGATCCGGTGTCCGCCCGGCCTTGAGGTCGGCAACCACGATCTTCTGGTTCGGAATGATGATGAAGAAGACATTGGCGGACATGATCGTTGCCGTAAACGCACCCAGGTGGAGCATCGTTGCGCGACCGGTGAAGATCTCGTTGTAACCCCATCCCATGGCGACCAGCATGACGAACAGCAGGATCATCAGAAGTGTCGGGCTGTCGCCGAGTTTCGACTTGCACAGGAAGTCGTATACCAGCCAGCCGATGCTGAGCGATGCGGCCGAGATCAGGATGCCCTGCCACAGCGCCAGGTCCGCCTTTTCCGGGTCGATCAGGTAAAGCTCACCGCCGACCCAGTAGATGATCATCAGGAGGCCCGCACCCGACAGCCAGGTCGTGTAGCTTTCCCATTTGAACCAGACCAGATGGTCCGGCATGTTTTCCGGCGCCACCAGATATTTCTGGATGTGGTAGAAGCCACCGCCGTGAACCTGCCATTCCTCGCCATGAGCACCGACAGGCAGATGCGGCACCTTGCGCAAACCCAGGTCCAGCGCGACGAAATAGAATGACGATCCGATCCACGCCATTGCAGTGATGACATGCAGCCACCGGACTGCAAATGCCAGCCAGTCCCAGATGATGGCAATATCCAACATGATTCCCCTCCGAAACAGAATTCTCGGCAGACCCTAGCCGATCTTTGAATTTTCTGGTATCTCGGCATAATCCTAGCAGTTTCAAAAAAATCAGAATAATACCCCGATGGCTTATCTGGAAAATATTCGGACTTTCCTGCGTGTTTATGAACTGGGAAATATGTCTGCCGCAGCACGAGACCTTCGGATCTCGTCGGCAGTGGCGTCCGCCCGGGTATCCCAGCTTGAAGAGCACCTGAACGTACGCCTGTTTCAGCGCACAACGCGAGCTCTCAGCCCGACCGAGCACGGCAATCTTTTTTATCGCGGCGCGACCAAGATCATTGAAGCAGTGGAAGAGGCGGAAGCGGAAATCAGCAATGTCACGCTATCACCGCGCGGCACGTTGTTCGTCGCCGCACCGATCGGTATGGGCCAACGCCTGATCGCACCGGTCATTCCGCAATTCAAGGAAGCAAACCCGCTGATTGACATCCGCTTGCGGTTGTCGGACCGGAAAGTCGACCTGACCGGTGAAGGTCTGGATGCAGCTTTTTTTCTGGGTTTGCCGGAAGATTCCAATCTCAAGATCCGCAAGATCGCCGACTGTTCCCGTGTCCTGTGCGCATCGCCGGACTACATCGCCCGCAAAGGCGCGCCTGAACGGATCGAGGATCTTTCCTCCGGAAAACACGATTGCCTGAACATGCGCTACCCCGGCGCGCCTGAATTCCAGTGGCCTCTGCAGACTGACGAAGGTGTCAAGCGGGTCGCTGTGGCGGGGCCATTTGAATCCGATCACGGTGACGTTCTCACCGGCTGGGCGCTTGAAGGGCACGGAATTGTGCTGAAGCCGGTCTTCGAGGTCGCCGAGTATCTTGCCTCAGGTCAGCTTGTGCCTGTTCTGGAAAACGAGCCGCCAATTCCAGTGCAGATGGCGTGTCTTTACACGCACCGACGGCGGCAGGACCCGAAGGTGCGGCTCTTCATAGATTTCATGGTCGCCCATATCCATCGCGCGCTGGCGGAGATGTCCGGGCGGTAGGGTTGCGGTTCGCTAGAAGCGTGTCACCTGCAGACAAAACCGCTTCAGCTGCGACATTTGCTAGTCACATTTTTATTTCTCAAGTTCGCTCAGATTGCGCTGAGAAATGAGTTGAACTTCAGTGTCGGGTGACTAGAACGGCTCGGTTACTCAGCTCTCATTTCGGTCGAAATTCGGATAGTTATCGGTCCGGTCGAAAATGGACCGACCCCAAACTCCATATGATCGAGTGTGGTTGTCGCTTCGAACGCGATCCACTCACCTTTGTAATAATCAAGGCTGGCACCGACCGGATGCGGCCCGATATGGGTGAGTTTGGTATCCAGTGTGATGGGCTTGGTCGTACCGTGGATGGTCAAGTCGCCGGTCACCCTGGCGGTGTCTTCACCGGTTCTTTCGACATTCGTACTGACGAAAGTGATCTCCGGAAAGGTTTCGACCTCGAAGAAATCCGCGCTGGACAGATGCTCGTCCAGTGGCTTGAAGCCGGTCGCCAGGCTGTCGGTTTTGATGGTTACGTTCAGCGAGGCCTTCTCTACCTGCTCTGGATCGATATCCAGCGTCCCCTCAACGGTTGTGAACTCACCGTTTTGCGTGGAAACACCAGCGTGCGACCAGCTGAACTGAACTTCTGTATGGCCCTGGTCGGTTTTGTAGGTCGCCGCCAGGGCTGCAGGAGTGCTCAACAGGGTCGCGGCGATGCATAGGGGGGCAAGTCTGATCATCTGAAAATCTTTCCTTTTCATGGTCAAGCCGGATTGCCTAAAGTCGGGTGACATCTTGATATCCATCACATCCAAGATAGATGCTACGACATCTATCAGAATGCGAACGTAGAAAACACCACTCCGACACCCGCTCACCGAAACTTGAAGGCGATGAAACCAAGCGACCGAGAAACCCATATCTGGATCATGCTGAACCGTGCCCACCGGCAAGCCCATCGCAACATGGAAACTGAGCTGCGCGAGAAAGGCCTACCTTCGCTTCGAGTTTACGACCTGCTTTGGGGGGTCGAAATGTCCGGGACCGAAGGTGTGCGTGCTTACGAGCTGACAGACTGGTTGCTTTTCGAGCAGTCCAACCTGTCGCGCCTGCTGGCACAGCTGGTTTCAAAGGGGCTAATCCGTGAAACCGTCCTGGCAGCCGATCGTCGCGGCAAGGTTCTGCACATCACACCTGAAGGCGCAGCCTTGCGAAAGGAGATGTGGGAGATCTATGGCCCGGGCATTCAAAGGCACATGAGACAGTTGGCCTCAGCGGAAGGATTGCAGGAGTTCCTGGATCAGTTGTGTGATGTCGGTGGAGGTCCGATTGCGCGGCGGAACGGGCAGCAAAAATCGAAACAGGTGTGACGCGGAAACCATCGAACCGCTTCACAGGCAACACTGACAGCCCGGAGCGAGCCAAGATTTCACTGCGCAACTGTTGGGAATGGTCAAAGGACTGGATATCAAAAGGACTGGCCAAACTGACAACGCAATAGCAGTGCAATGGTCTGCTGCTGGCGATTGCGTTGCATCTGTTCGCTAAGGCTTGTCCGGCATCAGGTCAGCGCAATCAACTACCCCGATATGTCGAGTAACTGAACGGCGAAACCAGCAGAGGCACATGATAATGGGCCTCTTCGGACATGCCGAAGCGCAGCGGGATGACATCCAGAAAGCGTGGTCCGTCTGCCGTCACGCCAAGCGCCTCGAAATAGGCCCCGACATGGAACACCAGTTCGTAAGCACCCGTCTTGAACTCCGCTTTCGGCAGGATTTGGCTGTCCGTACGGCCGTCGTCATTGGTCTCAAGACTGCGTATGTAAGTCCGCTGCTCACCTGAAATCGCGTATAGGTCGATCCGGATGCCCTTGCCGGGACACCCGTGCGCAGTGTCCAGAACATGTGTCGTCAGATAGCCGGCCATATGGCCCTCCCTTGAAAACTCGATTGGACGCATGATGATATGGTGCGCCGCGAAATGGCACATTCCGTTATCCGAAAGCACTTTCAGAAAAAGCAAGAAAGTCATCAACATTATTTTGCTTTATAAGAAGAAAAAACAGGAGGTCAGTCTTGAATCGCTATCCTCGTAATCTGCGTGGCTATGGACCATTCCCACCCGATCCGAAGTGGCCGGGTGGCGCCAGGGTCGCTGTTCAATTTGTCCTCAATTATGAGGAAGGCGGTGAGAACTGCGTCCTGCATGGAGACGCCGCCTCCGAGGCTTTTCTTTCCGACATTCCAGGTGCCGCGCAGTGGCAGGGCCAGCGTCACTGGAACATGGAATCCCTCTATGAATATGGCGCGCGCGCTGGCTTCTGGCGCCTGCATCGCCTGTTCACACGCGCCGGCATTCCATTGACGATCTATGGGGTCGCGTCTGCGCTTGCCCGCAATCCGGAGCAGGTCGAAGCCATGAAAGAGGCCGGTTGGGAAATCGCCAGCCATGGTCTGAAATGGGTCGAACACAAGGATATGGACCCGGAAGAGGAAAAGGCGGTCATCGACGAAGCCATCCGTCTTCACACCGAGGTCGTTGGAGAGCGCCCTCGTGGCTGGTACACCGGCCGCTGCTCGCAGAACACGGTCCGCCTGGTCGCAGAGGAAGGCGGATTTGACTATATCTCCGACACCTATGATGACGACCTGCCTTATTGGCTGGATGTCGACGGCCGCGACCAGCTGATCATTCCCTATACGCTTGAAGCCAATGACATGCGCTTTGCCGTATCGCCGGGCTGGAGTGATGGTGATGATTTCTTCAACTATCTGAAAAACGCCTTCGACGTTCTTTATGCCGAAGGGCAGTCGGATACGCCGAAAATGATGTCCGTCGGCCTGCATTGCCGTCTGATCGGTCGTCCCGGCAAGATCGCGGCTCTTCAGAAGTTCATCGCCCATATTCAGGCGCATGAAGGCGTCTGGTGTCCAAGGCGCATTGAAATCGCCGAACATTGGGCAGCCAATCATTCACCGGAAGAAACCTTGCGCCCAAGTGCAATGGCAAAGACTGAATTCGTTGACCGCTTCGGCAGCATTTTCGAGCACTCGCCCTGGATTGCCGAACGGGCCCATGACCTGGAACTTGGGCCGGCTCATGATTGCGCCGCAGGGGTTTTGAATGCGTTGTGCCGCATGTTCCGCTCCGCAAGTGAGGCTGAGCGTCTGGGTGTCCTGACAGCCCACCCGGATCTTGCAGGAAAACTGGCGCAGGCAGGACGATTGACAACGGAAAGCACGTCGGAACAGGCCAGCGCCGGTCTGGACCTTCTGACAGATGAGGAACGCGAGACCTTTACCCGGCTCAACAACGCCTATGTGGAGAAGCATGGCTTTCCGTTCATCATCGCCGTCAGGGACAATGACAAGGCTTCGATCATGGCAGCTTTCCACCGCCGGATCGACAACGATCGGGCAACGGAATTCGATGAGGCCTGCCGACAGGTTGAGCGCATCGCCTATCATCGGCTGAAGGACCTTCTGCCGTGACACAATCACCCGAGTCCCAATCGTCTCAGGCCTCATCGCGGCAAGCCTCGTCGCCTCAGCAGGCTCCTTCGCCCTTGACTGCGAAGCCTCTGACTTCCGAAGGTTTCGCCCCTTACGGCGACGTCATCGAACTCGCCGGCACGCCCGACAAAATCATAAACCAGGGCATGTGCGGTCGCTTTCATGATCTCGCAAAACTTGATTTCGGCACCGGGCAGGCTGGTATCAGCCTGTTTGAGGCCAAGGCCCGAACGCTGCCTTACACTGTCGAACTTGTCGAGCGGCATCCCGAGGGCAGCCAGGCATTTATCCCGATTGATGGCGTTCCGATGCTGGTCGTCGTCGCTGACGACGACAACGGGACACCGGTCAACTTGAAGGCTTTCGTCAGTCAGCCGGGACAATCAATCAATCTGCATCGCGGCATTTGGCACGGCGTGCTGGCCCCTCTCGACAGTGCGGGGCGGTTTGCTGTGGTCGACCGTATCGGGACAGGAACCAATCTGGAGGAATTTTGGTTCTCTGACCCGTGGATTGTGGAGGCAGCCGAAGAATAAGACGCACCCCCACTCCCGGATGATCCCTGCCCGCCAAAAGAGGTGGGGACGTCCACTTGACCTTCAGAGGAGTAACTATGGATAGCTCAACAATCGGGACGCCAGAACAGCTGCGCGATCCCAACTATACGCCGCCTTTGGCAAAGGCAATTCCCCTTGGCATTCAACACGTACTGGCAATGTTCGTGTCCAACGTCACACCGGCCATCATCGTGGCCGGCGCAGCCGGTTTCGGCTTCGGTTCGAACTCGCCGGACTTTCCCGAACTTTTGTATCTGATCCAGATGTCCATGGTGTTTGCGGGGATCGCCACCCTGTTGCAGACAATGACGCTGGGACCGGTCGGCTCCGGTCTGCCGATTGTGCAGGGCACGTCCTTCGCGTTCCTGCCGATCATGATCCCGATTGTGGCTGGTAAGGGCGTGGACGGCCTCGCCGCCCTTTTCGGTGGCGTGATCATCGGCGGCATTTTCCATGCGGCCCTGGGCCTTTTTATCGGCAAGATCCGTTTTGCCCTGCCGCCGCTTGTTACCGGGCTGGTCGTGACCATGATCGGTCTGGCACTGGTCAAGGTCGGCATTCAGTATGCTGCGGGCGGCGTGCCCGCCATCGGGACGCCTGAATACGGTTCGCTGCTCAACTGGTCTGCGGCCCTGCTTGTGATTGTCGTGACGCTTGGATTGAAGTTCTTCGCCAAAGGCATGTTGTCCGTCGGTGCTGTGCTTCTGGGATTGATCGCCGGTTACATCTACGCATTGCTGACTGGCATCCTGAGCTTTGATGCCATTGCAGGTTCCTGGTCGAACGCGGCCGCGTTCGCACTGCCGCAGCCGTTCAAATACGGTTTCGAGTTCTCGGCCGCCGCCATCATCGGCTTCTGCCTCATGGCTTTTGTCTCGGCAGTTGAAACCGTTGGCGACGTTTCCGGTGTCACCAAGGGTGGCGCGGGCCGCGAAGCAACCGACAAGGAAATCCAGGGTGCCACATATGCCGATGGTGTCGGCAGCGCAATCGCAGGTTTCTTCGGTGGTTTTCCGAACACTTCCTTCAGTCAGAATGTCGGCCTGATCGCAATGACCGGCGTCATGAGCCGCCATGTGGTGACTTTCGGGGCGATCTTCCTGATCATCTGCGGACTGATCCCGAAGGTCGGCAGCATCATCCGCACGGTACCGATCGAGGTTCTCGGTGGCGGTGTTATCGTGATGTTCGGCATGGTGGTCGCAGCCGGTATCTCAATGTTGTCCGACGTCAACTGGAACCGGCGCAACATGGTGATCTTTGCCATTTCCCTGTCCATCGGTCTTGGTCTGCAGCTGGAACC
>NZ_JAILWL010000429.1 GCF_025698965.1 Roseibium sp. | reverse complement strand
AGCGTTTGAGAACCGGAGATTCGCGATCATGCAGAAGAAACTGTCCATACCCCTGAACTGGCGTGAAGTGGACATTCGAGTTTCCGTCCACAAAATCCGCGACAAGATCAAAGCTGTTCAACGGATCGTCCCGGCCATGAATAAGCTCTGCGTGCCGCCCCAACTCCGTGAACCTCGACCAGACATCGCGTTGTGACATCCGCCAGTCGACGGATATCGACGAGAGCGACGCCTGGTACCCGTCGACGAAAAAACGACGGCCAAGCGGGTCTGCGCAAAAGGCCTCGAGAATTTCGCTGTCGAGCGCGCATTGCGCATAGGCCTTTCGCAGTGTGTTCAGCATATCCCGCTCTTTTCGCAACAGTCGTGCATAAAAGACAATCAGCAAATGGGTGCCATGCTCGCTTTCGATCGAAAGCTTTCTCACGTTTCTCATGAACTTGTTCACCGGGCTCTGCCCCCTGCTCATGAAGTAGCTTGATGCCGCAAACACAAGCCTGTCGACACTTGCCGGATGCTTGATGGCAAAGTCCATTGCGTAAGCGGAACCTGTTCCGTATGCGAGGAAATCTACAGATTTCTGACTTAAGAAATGCAGCAGCATGTCCAATTGCCTGGTGTGATTTTCAAGCTGCTGTTGAGCGGGAATGTATTCCACGCTGTTTGTCAGAAAACCGTCGCGCAATGGCAGGATCAGCCGGATTTTTTCCTGGGTCAACGCCTCGAAAAACGACGTTTTCAACGGCGGAAGAACATTTCCATGAAGCAACACAAGCGGTGTTCCCCCTGCAGCACCGGCTTCCGCAAAGCGGATCGGACTACGCTCGCCGGACGAAATCTGGAAATAGCGAACCTGGTTTCTGTAATGCGTGGAAAAGAAACTCCGCGCAAAATCCGCATCCGATTTTGAGTTCTGAGCTGTTGCCGCAATCCGCTCCTGTACCGCATTGAAAATCCAGAGCGTGGTCAGTCGGATCAGTTCGTTTTGCGAGCTGACCGCCAATTTGGCCCCAAGTGATTTGAGTTGACTTCGTTTTGTTTCATAAGAGTGACCGGTCTCGCTTGCGCTCTGGCGAATGGTCAGACCGCTCAGCAGACTGTGCAACAGACGCACTTCACTGGGCGTCAGCCCACCTGCAGAACTTTTCTCCTTCAGGATCTCGTCCGTGTCGTCGACACTTAGAGGGACGACCCAGCAATCATCCCCGGTTCCATGGAAACGCGTCGTGACAATCAGGTCAGTTGCAGTGCTGTAGAATTTTGGTATTTCCCTGAAGATTTCCACCGGATCGAGATGTTGCAACAGCGCGTCTCTGACGTCGTCGTCAACATTGGCGTCGATGACATCCCCTGCCCGGTTCAGGAGGAGATATCGCAGCGGTTTTCCAGATGCGCCTTTATGTGCCGCCATGTCTTCCTGTTGCACGACCGGCGCGTGATGAAGATCTGAGATAATGCGGGCAATTCTCTGATAGACTTCAGACAGGGACATCGAATAACACCAAATAAAAATTTACGACTTCAAACGTTCTTTCTTGCGGGAAATGGGCACCGGACACACATCTTCCGGAGTGTTCCAGAGGCGTCTTGCTTTCGGAGACTTGAGAGCCAGACGCGTCGCGTGAAAGACAAAGATATTTCTCCAATCTTTGTTTAACAGCATCATGGTTTTCAAGGCTTCTTGCTGAATTTTTATCGATTGATCAAAATCGACCACCGGATGACCACAGGCCTGTGCTTCTGCAAGCCAGTCATGAACAAGCGCCACCGGGGTGTAATACCAGGGTGAATATTTCTCAAAAAGCCGGGCGATCCGCGGCGTCGATCCCCCATCGAAGAACATGCGCCCTGGCTGGATCCGTAATCCTTCGGCTGTCGTGTAGGCAAAAGCATTGTCCTTTTCAGGAATATACTCAAACCAGTCCGGTTCCTGCCAAACCAGATTGATGTTTTCCCAATGATGGAACTGACCTACCGGGGTTTTGCGGAAATTTGCCATTTAACTCAACGCTCAAATTCTTGATCAAATCTTCCCGATCACAATTGGCAAAAATACTTTTTTTTCCGTTTTCACCCATTTGGGTGAATTGGCCACCACAAAAAACAGGAACATTGGGCAAGCAAGGTGGAACGTGGCGCCAAAGGCTCCGGTTCAACCTCGCGATTTGGGGCATGTGGTCAGGTGAAGGGCGGCACATTCAGAAGCTGGCAAATGCGCTTCACCTGGCAAGGAGTACGATATTGACAGACAGAGCTCTTGTTCTTGGGGCGACTTTTGCTCTTTCTTTCGCGTCAACCGCGAAGTGTGAAACCATTCAGAACTCAATTCCTGCCGAGCAGGCAGACTTCAACGAGGAGCCGTTTGGATGTCCACTCCTCGTTGAGGCCGAACGAGCGTGCTTTGATCGTTTCGTCGTTGAATTTGCAGTGGCACTACCGTTCACCGACGCTCCCATTATCCTGCCGGGCGGTGTCATCTCGCTGAACGGTGCCCCTAATTCCGGCGGTAATTCAAGCGATACAAATATTCAGGCTGAACATTCTGAAAGCACGAAACCACTCTCAGGAGGCTTCGGATCAAGCAAGTCTTTTGCCTGAGTGCATATTTCTGCCTGATGTTCTGGTCTGCCTCATTTGCTTTAGGAAAGCCTTGCAACAGCGAGGAGACATCACAGCTGATTTTGCGGATTTCACCCTCGGCCCTGCAACAATGAACGTAGTTCGATTCTTCTATTGCGCGCTCCGGGGACAAGATGCATTTCCCGGCAATTTCAATGCAAAAATTGAGAGCTGGGCTCATTCCAAACGCCAGCCAATGCAGTCTATGGGAGAAAGCGCGCTGCGCAAATAATCCAACATTCGATAGATGAGCTCTAGGATGCGAGGGCAGTAGCGGCTATTACTGGCAGGAATTCCGGCTGGCGCTGTTCATCTTCCCCCGGTGCCCACCCCCTGTCTGCGACTCAGTTTGAAAATCAGGAGCCGACTTGGCTGACATATCCTTGAACGATCCCTGGGGCTTGTCATTCATTGCTCTTTCCTTGTTGCTGGGCGGCATCCTGAAGGGGGCGACCGGCGCCGGCATGCCGATTATTGCCGTCCCCGTTGTCGCTGCAGTTTATGATGTCCGTCTCGCGGTCATCCTTCTGGTGGTTCCGAATTTCCTCACCAACCTCTGGCAGCTTCTCAGGTACCGGGAGCAGGAACTTGAACGCGGGTTTACCGCGAGTTTTGCCTTGTCCGGAGCCGTGGGTGCCGGGTTCGGGACGTTTTTTCTCGTCTGGCTACCGGGAACGCTGCTCAATCTGCTGATGACGGCCGTCGTCGTCATCTACATTGCCATGCGCCTACTGAAACCAACCTTGCAGATACCAATCGACCGCGCCCGCAAAACCGCCTGGATGGCAGGAGGTTCCGGCGGTCTCCTGCAAGGTGCGCTCGGAATATCCGCACCGGTCGCGATAACGTTTCTCAGCGCGGTCAAACTGCCTCGCCCAACCTTCATTTTCACAGTGTCGGTCTATTTTGCCACCATGTGCCTGACGCAGTTTTCCGTGCAGGTTCACCAAGGCCTACTCACCTGGCACATTGCCGCTCTTGGAGCAGCCGCCCTCATTCCCATGCTGATGGGCATGCCTGTAGGAGAGTGGATCGGCAGACGCATGGGACCGGTCATGTTTGATCGCATTATCCTCGCCATGCTCGCCTGTCTCGCCCTCAAGCAGGTCTGGGATGTGTTTGCTTGAAAGGCAAGGTCATCAGATTGACCGCCGCCCAAAAGACCGCTCGCTAGTTCGAAAGACACTCTGGAATTGTCTCCAAAACAGGCACGCCAGTTCCAGTAGAAACAACCACCGGAGGTCCAGCCTTTGTCCTCCAGGTGCTTATTTTGAGCAGCAAATTCAAACAGCAGAACAGATCTCGCTGACGTCCCGGGTCAGGAACTCTCTTCGTAGTGAGGTGTCCAGAATTTCGTGTCAATCGCGACCTTAAGGTCTTCCTTGCTGGTCTGCGGTGCAACTCCGTCCAGTTGCGCCTGCTCGCCAACCGCAAATGCAATTGCTTTGCTGACGTCGCGAATGTCACTCACATCGGGTAACAAGCTGGCAGTGCGATCCGCAATTGCCGGTGACAGTTCCGCCAGAGCCTCGGCCGCGGCCATGAACATTCCATCTGTCACGCGATTTGCCCCTGCCGCCAGTACACCCAGCCCCATGCCAGGGAAAATGTAAGAGTTGTTGCATTGCGCGACATAGTGCGTTTTGCCGGCGTAGGAAACCGGATCAAACGGACTGCCGGTGGCGACCAATGCTCGGCCATCCGACCAGCCGATGATGTCCTCCGGCACGGCCTCGATCCGGGACGTTGGATTTGACAGCGGCAAGACCACGGGATGCTTTGAATTGGCTGCCATTGCGCGAATGACAGGCTCTGTGAACAAGCCTGCCTGCCCGCTGACACCAACCAGGATATTGGGCTTGGCCTGGTTTACGACATCGAGCAGTGAAATCTTGTCGGCAGCCCAGCCTTCAACCTTGCTTGCAGGCTGCAACAACTGCTTTTGAAACGGAAGCAGGTCCGTCATTGCGTCGGTTAGCAAACCGTTTCGGTCCACCATATAGATGCGGCCCCGTGCTTCGGCTTCCGGCAGCCCTTGCCGGATCATCAGTTGCACGAGTTGTTCGGCAATACCCACGCCGGCAGATCCCGCCCCGAGGAATGCGATTGTCGCATCTTTCAAGGGAGTTCCGGTGACATGGGACGCAGCCAGCAACGTACTTGCCGTCACTGCAGCCGTTCCCTGGATGTCGTCATTGAATGTACATAACTGATCGCGGTAGCGCCCCAACAGCGGGGCCGCGTGTTGCTGAGCAAAATCCTCGAACTGCAGCAATACCTTCGGCCACTTGCGTTTTACCGCCTGTACAAAAAGATCGACAAACTCGGAATATTCATCACCGGTGACACGCTCGTGCCGCCAGCCGATATAGAGAGGATCCTTCAGCCGTTCTTCATTGTTGGTACCGGGATCCAGCAGCACCGGCAGCGTAACGGCCGGATCAATGCCACCGGCAGCGGTATAAAGCGAAAGCTTGCCGATGGGGATGCCCATGCCGCCTGCCCCCTGATCGCCCAGCCCGAGAATGCGCTCTCCGTCGGTGACGACAATTGCCTCGACAGAAGGCAGGATGGCATTGTCCAGCATTTCGTCGATGCGGTCACGCTCGGGAAACGGAATGATCAATCCACGCGGATGATCGTAGATCTCGCTGAACTGCTTGCAGGCATCGCCGACAACCGGCGTATAGATGATCGGCATCATCTCAGGCAGGTGCCTAATCAACAGGGCGTAAAACAAGACCTCATTGCTATCTTGCAGACCGCGCAGATAAATGTGCTTGTCCAGTGTTGTTTCTTCGCGCTCAAAGGCGGCGTAGGCGCGATCTATCTGAGCATCAAGCGTTTCGACATGCGGTGGTAGCAGACCCAGCAAACCCAATTTCTCACGTTCACGCAAAGAAAAGGCCGTGCCTTTGTTCAAAAGTGGGTTTGTCAGATAACTCAGATTTGCAGGACTGGAATCGACCATCGGGTGACCTCTTGAAGTGACAAGCACGGGTTGCATATACCTCGCCCGACAAGCTCACCATCTTACTGCAAAAATTGCAATCCAGGTTCCAGCTCTGACCATTTGTTGGCTATCGATTGCCGAACCCTTCCAGAGCCTCTTCCCAGAA
>NZ_JAILWL010000428.1 GCF_025698965.1 Roseibium sp. | reverse complement strand
CGCGGATGGAATTTTGAGCCCTGAATCGTCTCAAGAAAGGTTGGTGGCGTAATGCGGGGCATGATTTCTGCCTCGCGCGTACCGTTGTTCGATGAAGCTAATCAAGCGTTGCGCACTGTTTGCGTTGTGAAACTGGCGTCGGGGTTGACCGTCGACGATGCCGTGAAGCGTTTTTCTGCACTTGGTGCACAGTTCGAGGTGATCGCCGAAGGAGATGGGGAGCAAACGGCTGCTGTTATCAACTGGGGTGGGCGCAGGAGTTCCATTCCGGTGACCATTTCCGAGGAAGAAGCGTCGGAATGGCTGCTGGAGGAACTAAGCCGGGAATACGCGCAATTGATTGCGCCGCCGCATCATGATGTAGCATCGCTCGCAAAAGCGCTGCGAAACCCGAGACCGTTGAACCGGGGAGCGGACTCCTACGCTATTTGGTATCTTGAAACAAACGAGCCGATGGTATTGAAAGTCGGTTCTCCGGATGTGATCGAGCTCGAAACCAGCTTTTTTGGTCAGGCAACTACGGTCTCTCCGCAATTGTTCCCCCGCATATGGTCGAGCGGAGATTTTGCTGGACGGGCCTGGTATCTGATGGAAGCCGGCAAGCCCGACAGTGGGGAAGAGCTTGTCTTTTCCCGCCGTGATCGGCTTGGGCTCGATCCGGACTGGATCGAGACGCTTGTGTCGACGCTGGTGCCTCTCGCGGAGCTTTATCGAGGAACGGTGGTTGAGCGCACCTGTAAAGTCGCTCGATATCATTATACCGAACGAATCTTGCGGCTGCTGAAGCGTGATGATTTTCGGCAAACTGCAGCTGAAACGGCATCTATCCGGGAAATCGGAGCCACATTGCGGAAACCTTTGCGAGTGAACGGCATGGCGCTTCCTGCTGCAGAGGAACTTGTCGAACATGCGAGCCGTTCGGGACATGGGTCCGTACCGCGTTTTTCGACGATGATCCATGGCGACCTGCATCTCAAAAACATGGTTGCAACCTTGCGCGGGCGCACGTTCATCTTGCTGGACCCGCGTCTTCAATGGGACTGTGAGCAAGTAGACCGGTTCGCTTACGGCGACCCGGTTTATGACATGGCGACCTTGCTTCACAGCGTCGGCGGTATGGCTCCGATCTTGCGCGCCATTGAAACGGACACGGTCGATCGGATTGTGACGATCGAAGAAACGAGCCGTGAGGTACAGGTCAATTTTTCAACGCCATTGCTGGACCTGATCAGGACGACGCTCACGAACTTCCCGAAGGTATGTATTCAGCTGTTACCGGCCGAAACGATGGGTCCAAGCTTTCCCTTCCGCCTTTACGCAGGAGCGGCAAATGCAACGTTCGGATGGTTGAAATACAAAGACGCGGTCAAGAACGAGCATGCCTGGTGGGCGATCTACGCGCTCGCGTCAATTTACCTGGATGCAGCATCGGGAAGAGGGGTGGCCAATGCTTGACACGACAAAACTGATCTATGGGTTTTTCATCTACCGGCTCTTCCGCTACAGCTACTTTCACGTTGCCATCGGACTGGTCTATTTCCAGAGCGTTGGCCTGAGCCTGAGCCAGGCGCTCAGTCTGGAAAGTATCTACTACATCACGAAGGCGGTCAGCGATGTCCCCGGCGGGTATTTCGCCGACAGGATCGGACGTAAAACCAGCCTCATAACAGGCTCTCTGCTTTGTGCCGCTGCCTATGGAATAATGGGACTTGGGAGCACCTACGCAGTGTTTGCGTTGGCTGAAATCATGCTGGGCGTGGCGATGAGCCTTGCGACAACGTCAGACTCCGCTCTGCTATACGACGAGCTGGAGGCCCGGGGAGAGGTTAAGCGTTATGAGCAGGTGGAGGGCACCGGATGGGCCATGCGCAATCTCGGATTTGGCGCAGCCTCGGCTGTTGGGGCCTGGATCGCAGCCGCCACGTCACTTGCCGTCCCGTTTCTAATCAGCGCAGTTGTTATTTCGGTTTCGGTGCTGTTCGTCCTTTTCTTTCTGCATGAACCTCACTTTCATGAGAACAGGAAGAAGACACCCTGGTTCAGTATGATCGGTCGCGTTCTTACCCAACCCGGTTTTTTCCTGATCATATTGTTTTTCGCCATCACCTTCATTGCTGTGCGAATTGGGTTCTGGGCATTCCAGCCCATGCTGGAATATCTGCAGGTCGAACTCGGTTATTACGGCGTTCTGTTTGGGATCATGCTTGGTATCTCTTTGCTGTCCGCGCTTCGTGTGAGGTGGGTAAAAACGATGACCGGTGGCCCCTGGTCCGTTCTGGCGCTGCTTATTTCGGTTTGTTTCATCGTGCTTGCCGCTGGCGCCTATCTTGGAGGGATAGTCGGGCTGGTCATCGTGCTACTGGGATTTGCTATCCATTCCGTTGCCCAAGGTGTTTACGACCCGGTGATGCGCAAGGAGATCAACACCTTGAGCGAAGGGCCTGTCAGAGCTTCGACGATGGCAGTGGCAACCATGCTTGGAAATATCGGATTTGCCGTGGTCGCGCCTGTTTATGGCTGGTCGGTCGAAAGTTACGGGCAGGGTGCTTCCATGCTTGCCATCGGTTTGATGGTCGCCGTTGTTTCGGTGCCCTTGTGTTTTGCGATCAATGCCAGAGCGGTTTTGCCTGTGGCGGCGGAATGACCTGGCGCTGCTCTCATGTGTGGCTTGCGCCGACATTGCCTTCAGCACGAATGCTGCTGCAATCCAGGCGTCTTTGAGTAGAGGCTGCACGGGTCTGGTTATCCGTCAGGCATGCGCATCGTTTACGAAGGGATTACCTAAGTTCGTAGTCTGTGCGCATGCAATCAACTCTTGCGCAGGTCTCCGAAACTGCGAATGTCAGTTCCTTCCTGACGTCGTTTTTCCGTGTAAGCCTTGAGAGTATTTCTTGCGCGCGGGTTCTCCCAGGCGACCAGCGCCTTCGCATAGCTTGAACGCTTTGAAATTCTCTCGAACCAGCGTTGCAGATGCGCCGTATCTTCGAATGGCCATCTCATCAGCTCAAATCGATGAACGTTTGGGATCCAGGCTATGTCGGCGAGGGAGAAGTCCTTTCCGGATAAAAAACTGCGGCCATCCGACAAGACGTCATTCAAATGATCAAACTCGGCCTTCGTCCGATTGACGGCGGCGGCAATCCTGTCCCTTTCGAACCCCTTGGCAAAATCTGCATGGAATTGTTTCAGCCATTGGTTTTTGTGATTTTCATGGAAAGATTTGACTTCCTCGCTGTCCTTCGCCGGGCCGCCACGAAACAGGAACTCGAAGGTCAGCAGTTTCAGGTCTTTTTGAGCAGCGTCCGCGCGCTTCAGAAGATCGGCATCAACACTTTTGGAAAGGTCGTCATTGCCTTTGGAAATGTGCCGGATGATGTCGACGGATTCTATGTAGAGATGGCCGTCCTCAACGAGAGCAGGAACGACGCCGTTCGGATGGATTGACTGGTACTCTTCCGTCGCGTGCTCGCCGCGTTCAAGATTGATCAAATGGCTTTCGAACTCGCGTCCGGCTTCTGCCAGAGCGATGCGAACCCGTTGGGAGCAGCTCGACATTCCGGCATGCCACAAATGAAGCCCTTTGAGGGACTTCAAGCTCTGATCTCTCGGTTCGATCTCAGGCATCTCAGACGACCCTTCTTATCCTTTGCGTGCCTGAAACCAGTTGTTTTTCAGGGCTTTTGCAATGTGTTGGTGTTCAATCCCGCGACGCTTCGGATCAAAGCGCAGACCTATGTTTGAGGTTTTTAACCAAGCCCGCTGAGGCGGCCCAGATAATTGGTGATGAGTTTCATGGCCAGCGCACTCAGAAGATCGATGAGTTGATTGTCCGTGTAGCCTGCTTGCAGAAATCGGTGTCGGGCCTCATCTGAAATAGCTCCGCGGGTTTCAAGTATTTCCTGTGTGACGTTTACGAGTGCGTCTATTTTCTCATCACCTGTTGGCCGTCCCGACAAAATGGCATCAACCTGATCCTCAGGCATTTTGAAGATCTTTTTCAGTCCTCGTGAATGGGCATCGGTACAGTAGCCACAGCCGTTATACATGCTGGCGACAAGATAGATCGATTGCTGCTCAATCTTCGTAAAATCGGTGTCATTCATGTTTCCCAGAATGTCCAGATAGCTCTTCAGTGTGACCGGAGAGTTCGCCATCACGCCTTTCAACGGCAAGATACCCCCGAAAATGCTATTGATGCGCTCCAGGAGAGGGGCGGACGCGGACGGAGCCGTCTCCAGGTTCAAAACTGAGTATCGTGCGGGTTGACTGGTCACTACAGGCTCCATTCCACATTCGAGGTACCGGACTGCGCAAGTAAGAACTCATTCTGTTTATGGTATGACGGTTTATGTGTGAAATGTTCAGTGTTGATTTCACTGATAGCGAATTGTTATAAATTAGTTCATGGAAATTCGCCTTCTGAGAACATTCTCCGCTGTTGCCAAACACATGAACTTCTCAGCAGCTGCACGAGAGTTGAACACCGTTCAACCGGCTGTCAGTCGACAAATATCAGACCTGGAATATGAACTGAATGTGAAGCTTTTCGTGCGCACGACGCGAGACGTCAAGCTGACTGCTGCGGGTGAAACGTTGCTTGAGGAAGCAGTCAAGATAATCGCTCAGGAAGAGCAGGCGAGGGACCTTGTCGAACGGGCGGCCGCTGGCAAGACAGGGAAACTCAGGATCGGATACATCGCACCTGCCTGCCTTGAATTTTTCCCGGCGCTCATAAAAAAATACACCATGCAACATCCTCATGTTCAGCTCGTTCTGGAAGACATGACGGCCAAGCAACAGATCGATGCCTTCATGACGGGACAAATCGATCTCGGTTTTTCGAGAAGCCTGCCGGATACAATGCAGGCCGGTTTCAATTGCATCAACATATACACGGACGAGATTTCGGCGTTCGTTTCCAGCAGTCATCCTCTAGCAGATCGACCTGCAATCAGGTTGAAAGATCTGGAGAGCCAGCCCTTTGTCATGTTTGAACGCAGCGGTGCGGTAAATCTTTTTGACCAGTCCATTGCGGCCTGTCAACGTGCCGGGTTTTCGCCGAAAATCGAACGCCAGGCCGCCAATATGCAGACAGTGTTAACCCATGTAGCGTCAGGACTAGGCGTGACGCTTGCCCCAAGCTGTATCCGTCACCTGAACATGACCGAATGCTGCCGGATTCCGATCAAGGACAAGATCAAAGGAATGCCGCTTGAACTCCAGTACAGCAAGAACCACAGCAACCCGACAGTTGAGGCATTCGTGAAAATCGTTGAGGATGCGAGGCCTGAGATACGAGCGCAGATGGAAACCAAAACCTGACCGCTTTGACAAATGCCTTTCGTATATCGGGGCAGCCTTGAGCCGCCCCGGAATTAGTAGACAGGGTCAGGCCGGTACCTGCACAACCATTTCCATCTCAATTTTCAGATCGGGTGCGGCAAGGGCATTTACGCCGATGCCGGTCAGGCTTGGCTGGGTGCCATCCAGGAATTTTGCCAACTGGGTCATCACAATCTCCTGAGCCTCATCGCCAAGATCAGTGACGTAGAGCCGCATCTGAACGATATCGCGGGGCTTTGCCCTGATTGCGACAAGAGCTTCCCGCAGGTTCCCGATAACAATCGCGGTCTGTTCTGCAATGTTCCCGGGAACCGATCCACCGTCCCGCCGCCAGGCAACCTGGCCTGAAACAAATGCAAGGCGGTGTGGGTCGACGATGGAGATTTGCGAGTAACCG
>NZ_JAILWL010000427.1 GCF_025698965.1 Roseibium sp. | reverse complement strand
CTGAACCGGAATTGGATAAACCATGTCCAGTTCGCCGGACAGGAGCGCCGCAACTCGTGTGGCATCGGAAGAAATCGGAGTGAACTCCACCGTATCGAGATTATGCTCCGCTTTGTCCCACCAGCCGTCGAATTTTTCATAGACGGTTTTCACCCCTGCTTCGTGGCTGGTGATCTTGAACGGACCGGTGCCATTGGCGTGCAAGGAAGCATAATTCGGCGTCGTGTCGGACGCGGACGTTACCTTGACCGCATCGTTTTCGGTCGTCCATTCCTTGTCCATGATGTAGAACGTGTCCCACTCATAGTTAAGGATCGGGTTGGGTCCCGGGAGCACGAAATCGACGGTGTAGTCATCGACGATCTCCACCTTGACGTCTGCGCCGACCCGGGTGCTGAGGTCGGAGCCTTCGGAGCGGACGCGATTCACGGAAAACGCAACGTCTTCTGCGGTGAAGTCATTGCCGTTGTGGAACTTGACACCCTGACGCAGCTTGAAGCGCCAGCGGTTGGGTTCGACAATCTCCCAGCTCTCTGCCAGCGCCGGCTCGATCGCCAGGTCGGCACCGCGGCGGGTCAGGCCCTCGTATGTATTGCCAAGTGATGACAACGTGAATGTCTCATTGAGACTGTAAGGGTCGAGGCCATTCAAACTGCCCTGAAACGCAAATTTGAGTGTTTCAGCCTGAACAGCCGACCCTGTCCCTGCGACTGCCAGCGCAGCGGCCAGTAATACTGATTTTTTGTTCATTTTCCCCTCTTATTTCCGGTTTCCCGAATGGCATGTCGAGCGCACAAAACTCTGCCAAAAACTGAGCGCTCAACTTGATTGAAAGAACTATGACATTGTAAATCTCTGTTTTCAAACCCGTTTAGCTGCCTTTCCGTGACATGTCCTTAAGTAAACCGTCCAAAAAGGCAGCACACCTGTCCAATTCGACAAGCTCAATAAATTCATCCGGTTGGTGAGCCTGGTCGATTGAACCCGGGCCGCATATCACCGTCGAGAGACCGTAGTTCTGGAAAATACCGCCCTCGGTTGCATAGACCACGACCGTCCGGGAATTGTCTCCGGTGAGGCGGCGCGCGATCGTCTCAGCAGTTCCATCGATCTCCTCTTTCAGGCCGGGAACATTTGCAAGCACCTCAACATCTATCCGACAATTCTTCGAAATCTCCAGCATGCCCGGCAGGACGTCGGTTTCGATGAATGACCGGTAGGCGCTGATCCAGGTCAGCGCATCTTCGCCTGGAAGCAGGCGTATATCGGTTTCAAACGTGCAATGCTGTGCTGTTATGTTATGCGCCTGTCCACCTTCAATCGTTCCACAATGGAGTGTCGTATAGGGTGGTTCGAATGGACAATTCGGGTCTGCGTTCTCCTTGTTTTCCGCCGTCTTTCCATCCAGCCAGGATATTAGCCTGGCGGCTGCGGATATGGCGGATACGCCCTGGTGCAGGAGGCTGGAATGAACCGGATGACCGCGAATTGTTGTTCTGAGAACCGTTATGCCCTTTTGCCCGGTGACAACTTTCATATTTGTAGGTTCGCCCACGATCGCGATGCTGGGTTTTGGACCTCTGGCAAGAACGTCCTCGATCAGCGGTGCTACACCGAAACAGCCGATTTCCTCATCATAGGACAGGGCAATATGGATAGGTTTTTTCAGGTCCGATTTCAGAAAGTCAGGAACTTTTGCAAGTACCGTCGCTGCAAACCCCTTCATATCCGCACTGCCCCGGCCATAGAGGCGACCATCGGCCTCCCAGGCTTCAAACGGATCCTGCGACCAGTCCTGACCGGCGACAGGAACAACGTCTGTATGGGCGGACAGAACCACGCCGCCATCAACCGCGGGCCCGATCATGGCATGAAGTGCTGCTTTCTGGCCGGTCCCGTCAGGCACCAGAGTTGAATGAACACCCAGTCCGTCGAGATAGTTCTCGGCAAATCGGATGAGATCGAGGTTACTGCGATCGGAAACCGTGTTGTAGGAGATCAGTTTCTCCAGCATTTCACGCGGTGTGTATGTTTTGCTCACAGTTCCTCCGACACGCGTTCTAGCCATCCGGGACAAGAACGGTATCTAACCGGTTTACTGTAAAGATTTGCAAGGGAATTTCTTTTCCGCGCAGTTTGATTTCAGCGGTTTCCGCGCCGGGAAGTTCAGCACCTGCTGCATCCACCACGGCCTGGGAAACAGCCAGAAAGCTTCCATGTGCCTTGTTTTCCGTTTCCAGCCTGCTGGCCGTATTGACGACGTCGCCAAGCGCGGTCAGTCCGCCATTCGCGCCGGCGGAACCGATCCTGCCAAGGATTGCGGGACCCATATGCACTCCGATTCCAAGGCGAATGGAATCCCGGAATTGAGGGCCTTTTTCGGCGTCCAGCGATTTCATGACCGCTTCGATTCCCTTGCACGCTCGAAGTGCCTGTCTGGCACCGGTCTGCGCATCGCTGTCCATACCAAAAATCGCCATGATGCCGTCACCGATGAACTTATCCACATAACCGCCTTCGGCACGGATCGCGGCGGATGTCTGGTCCAGATAACTGTTGAGCAGATGTACGACGTCATAGGCAAGTTGAGCCTCTGTAATGCCGGTGAAGTTGCGCAGGTCGACAAACATCACCACCACTTCCTTTTCAACTCCCCAGTGGTAGGCATCTTTTTGGTGCTCACCTGTCGCCGCACTGGCCTTGACGGCGACCAGAGGCTGAACCTCGATGTTTTGTTGCGGCCGGATCTGACAGGCCAGCCTGACATCGTCCGCAGCGCCGATGCGGGCAAGAACCGCTGTTTCCGCCGAAGTTGGCTCAACAAGTTCCTCCCTGCCATTGAGGACTTTGACGCGGCAGGTTGAACACCGCGCCCTGCCACCGCAAACGGATGCCAGCGGCACGTCGTTCATGCGACTGATTTCCAGCAATGTTGCGCCTGGTTTTGCTTTGACCGCCAGCCCGCCCGGGTAGGTAATTGTCAGTTTGCGGGCCGTCAGGCTGAGGAGATAGCGGATTAGAATTGCAAGCAGCGTAACGACGATCAGACCAAGGACCACGGACCGCGCCTGATCCCGGACATCCGAAAGCCACGCGAACTGGTCCGATGAAATGTTCACCTTCACGTCCTTGGTAAGGGCAAGCCGGCGCGCGCCTTCGATAAAGCCCCACAAGGCCATGACCGGCATGGCGACGGCGAAGGCAAGAGCTGCGTATTTCAGTTTTTGATAGAGCGGGTAGAGCCTCAGCCAGAAATGCAGACCAATCATCGAATGTATCCAGACAACGAGCAGCAGCAAAGATTGCGAAACCGCCCGGTCTGGCCAAAGGATCGTCAGCATCTGATGGTAAGTCGGCAGAAAGCCGAAATTTTTGTTCAGTGCCATGGTCGTGCTGACATGGGGGATCAGGGCCCACGGAATATAGAGACCCAGTACAAGCTGGGTGAATTCCCAACGGGGCATCTTGAGAGTGCGCCGTTTCGACGTGCGCCACAGGGCGAGGATCACATGGGTCAGCGCCGCGAGCAACAGTACCAGTTCACCAACGGGGTTTCGCCAGACCCAATAGTGCCAGAGCGATGCCTTCTCCATCGCGTTGACCGAAATGATACCAAGCGCATGGTTTGAGAAATGGCTCAAACAGAAGGCGAACAGGATCAGTCCGCTCCAGAGTCTGAGGCGTTGACGCCAGTTGCCCCAGGAAGGGTTCAGTGAAGTTCTGACCGCGGGTCTTTCCGAGTTTGCCGGGGCAGATGGTGCATCAGACGCTGTCATGAACAATCCCTGGTCGTCCCTGATGAGCTGGTCGTCGTGGTAGACCGACTGGCTGAATATTGAAATCAGTGACTTGGCATTCAAGCTTGGTCAACCCGCACAGTGGAAAGATTTTGCGCAGACCTTGAAACTCATGCGCCAAACCGCAACTGTCCAGCCAGCAATCCGAACAGGGCAAGAAACAGGAAATTCGCAGCATGAAAGTCTACGGTATCAAGAATTGCGACACGGTCAAAAAGGCCAGAAAGTTTCTTCAGGAAGCTGGAATCGACTACGAATTCCACGACTACAAGAAAGATGGCGTTGATGGTGACAGGTTGGCCGAATTCATGAAGGAATTTGGCTGGGACGCCGTGCTCAACAAGCGCGGCACCACCTGGCGCCGGCTGGATGAGGCGACGCAGGAAAGTGTCGTTGACGCTGCCAGCGCTCTTGAAGTCCTGATTGAACATCCCTCCGCGATCAGACGGCCGATCGTCGAAGCCGAGACAAAGAATTTCATCGGATTTGATCCGGTTGCCTGGGAAATGGCGCTGGAGTTGGGCGAACTGAAATAGCTCACCCAAACAGCTCTTGCCGGGCCAGGTCCATTACCAGGTGCGACGGGGCCCGGTATCGATGTGATAGTGCCCAGAGGAGTAGCGCTTGTAGCCGCCAACCTCTGGCTGTGCCTTCAAAAAGGCAACGACGGAAGCAGGGTCGCCGCGAACGGAGAAGTCCACTGCACGGCAATTCAGGTGGTAGGAGTTTTTCGCGCCGCCCTTCCACCAGTTCTCAAGCCACCAGCGTTTGGTGGAATGAACGGTCACCTTGCCATAGCGCTTGGCGACCCGGTTCAGCACCTTTTTCAGTTTGCGCGGCACGCACCAGGAAGAATCGTCGTAGCTGATGGAATTGTGGGATGCGGTTGCCCATCCCATCCCGGTCACTCCGGCGACGGTTCCGCAGCCGGCAAGCGTAATTGTAAATCCGATAAAGAAGATCCAGGCGAAGAGGCGCTGACGCATGACGGGCGAGCCTTGAAGAAAAGTGTTTGCGATGTCGTCCCCCATGCCGAGGTTCCTGCAATTTGATTAAAATTGTGATGAAAAACGTGGTTAACAGACACAAGAAACAAATGTTTCAGATTTCGCTATAGTCTGATACAAATGTCACAAATTCTCACTGGATCTTATCCAAATTACCTGTCGGATTTCACTTCATGTCGCATGTCTTTCCTCGTCATACCAAAGCAAGCCTACCAGCCGCTGCTGCTGGAGATGGTTGCTATATTATTGATAGTTCAGGGAAAAAGTATTTCGACGGATCGGGTGGCGCTGCCGTGTCCTGTCTGGGGCACAGTGATCCGGACGTCACAAGAGCAATCAAGGAACAGGTCGACAAAATTGCGTTTGCCCATACCGGTTTTTTCACAACGGAACCGGCAGAGGAGCTTGCAGACCTCCTTATTGAGAGTGCTCCGGGCGATTTAGACCGCGTTTATTTTGTCTCTGGCGGTTCGGAAGCGGTGGAGGCCGCACTGAAACTGGCGAGGCAGTACTTTCTGGAGAAGGGTGAGAATTCCCGCCACAGGGTCATTGCCCGCCGGCAAAGCTATCACGGCAATACACTTGGAGCTCTCGCAACCGGCGGCAACCAGTGGCGGCGTGAGCCTTTCTCGCCTTTGATGATCGAAACGACTCATATTTCGCCCTGCTTTGAGTATCACGGTCGCCTCGAAGACGAGACGGCGTACGACTACGGACAGCGGGTTGCCAATGAGCTGGAGGCGGAACTTCTGCGTCTGGGGCCGGAAAACGTGATGGCTTTCGTGGCCGAACCGGTTGTCGGGGCGACCGCTGGAGCTGTGCCGCCTGTTGAGGGCTATTTCAAGCGCGTTCGTGAGATTTGCGACCAATATGGTGTGTTGCTGATCCTGGATGAGGTCATGTGTGGTATGGGGCGGACCGGTACCTTGTTTGCATGC
>NZ_JAILWL010000426.1 GCF_025698965.1 Roseibium sp. | reverse complement strand
TTGGCCATGGCCTTGGATCCTGTTCTCGGTTATCGGGCATAGGGTTCTTATGGCCAGATTGGCTGGCGGTGAATCTGCCCCAATGTCTGAAATCAGCGGGCAAAGTACTCATCAGTGCGTCAAAGTCAAGCTCTGCCTGCAGTCTCGTTGATGTTTTGATCGGTCAGGACCCGAAATTAAGCGGGAAAACACAAGCCATCGTGCTCATCGGGTTCAGAAATGATCAACTTGCCTTAGGCATCCGGCTCGCGATTGCCTTGATTTCGATGATTGCGCCCTCTCGAACAAACCCGGCAACTTCGATCGCCGTCCAGGAGGGATAGGGTTCCTCGACATATTCGGCGCGAATGGTCTTGAACATCTCAAGATGGTCACGCAATCCCACATGATATGTCGTCATGTCGACGAGGGCGCTGTAACTCAGTCCATCTTTTGCCAGAACCAGTCCGACCTTTCTGAATGCGGTCCTGATCTGCGTTTCAGGGGCGCTGGAGATGCTTCCGTCCGCTTCTGCACCGGTTACGCCGGTCAGGAAAAGAAAGTCTCCGCACGCAAGGCCTGGAGACATTTTCCAGTCCTGATAAAAACTCTTCAATTCGTCAGGAACAATAGCGCGTTTCTTCATGGATCAGCCCTCCGAGCGCACGGACAGTTCGGATTGGTGTCTACCTGTGTGGAACTTGCCGTCAGTCTTCATCATAGACCAACCCACCGCAATCTCTCACAAAAACGTTCAGGGCCGCATCGCCGCACAATCCTGTTCACCAGGATCGAAACGCGGCACGACAGGTCATCGGAAAACGCCGGCGGTTATTTCAGTTAAATTAAGTCGCGCACGAACGCGCCGTTCCGGAAGTAGTAGTATGGCACTGCTGTTTCCGGAGAAAGGTCCGGATCTTTCTCCAACCGTTGCTCAAGATCCGTCAAAATCTTTGTGGTGATCAGCGGCAACTCTTTTTTTCGTGCTTCTTCAAGGGTCAGCCAGGCACAATCCTCAAGCTCTCCTGAGGGGCCTTTGCCGTCAGGCAGTTGATCGGCAATAGCGTCGGCCCAAACAGCAAGAAAACGGGTGTCGAAGCGGCGCGGTCGTTGCGGTGGGGTGATCGCCCTTGCAATCATCCGCAAGCCGCTCAGATCCGGCTGAATGCCACGTTCTGCAAAGGCCTCGAAACCGGTACCCAGCCGCATGATATCGTGGGAGGATTTATGGCCGATGAAAAGCCCGGCTTCCTCGTAAGTCTCCCGAATTGCAGCCAGTGCGAAAGCGCGCACGCGAGCGGAGGATTTGCTGTTTTTCAAACCCTCGGACAGTTTGGCTTCCACATCCGGGTGGTAAGGCAGAACATTGCCGATCCTTGAGTCGCCCGGGTCAACACGGCCACCCGGAAATACGAACTTTCCAGGCATGAAAGTGTGGCGCATATGGCGCCTTCCCATCAAAAGTTTGACATGCCCGCGCTTGTCCCGATCCAGAATAAGAAGCGTCGCTGCATCTTTGGGGCGGATATAGGGATGCTTGCCAGCCTGTTCGTCCTTTGCCAGCTGCTGTTCAAATGAACCGGTCATGAGATCCCTTCGGATGAATTTGAAAGCGGCGGCAGGTCGTCCTCGGCATCCGGATCGAAGCCGTGCATGTAAAGCGCCCACTGAAGCCCGATAAGCGCTCCCTTGATTGGTCGCATCAGACCCAATGAGAGCAGGATCGTCAATGGCAACCAAAGTGACATGTGAATCCAGATTGCGGGTCGCCAAAGAACCTCCACCACCAGAAGGGCCGGTATGATGATGTGACCCACTATAGTGATTGTGAAGTAGGGCGGCGCGTCGTCAGCCCGGTGATGATGGAATTCTTCACCGCACACTGAACAGGCATGATTGTTCTTGAGGAAACCGTTGAAAACGCGGCCGCGGCCGCAATTCATGCATTTGTTAAATGCACCGCGCAGCATGGCCTGCATTACCGGGCGGCGTGGTTTATCCTGAACGCTTTCGGGAATTTCTATTTCTTTGTTAAGCTCGTAACGAACCGTCACGAAGACCTCCTTCGGCTCTGTTTGCGTGCAGAGGTCTTTTTGCGCCCACCTTTGGGCGGCCCGCGCCGTGTCTTGGGCGCAGACTTTCGAATTCTCTTCCCTGCAATCCGTCCATTGCTGAGAAGTTCGAATGTCAAAGCACCGGCAAAAGGAGCTGCTTCCACCAGTCTGACCTCTACTTGATCGCCAAGTTGGTAGGTCTCGCCGGATTTGTCACCTATCAGGGCATGCGACCCTTCGTCATATCGGTAATAGTCCAGGCCGATCGTGGAGGCTGGCACGAACCCGTCTGCGCCGGTCTCCTCGAGGCGGACAAACAGGCCGGACTTGACCACGCCCGCAATGCGTCCCTGAAAGGTCGCTCCGATCTGGTCGCTCATCCAAAGTGCGATCAGACGGTCGATCGTGTCGCGTTCCGCCAGCATTGCACGGCGTTCTGCGCCGGAGATTTCAGCACCAATGGCTTCAAGCTTGCTCTCGATACCTTCCGGGAGGCCATCCTTGCCAAGATCAAGCGTGGAAATCAGACCTCTGTGCACTATCAGGTCGGCGTATCGGCGGATTGGGGAAGTAAAATGCGCATATCGACGAAGATTGAGACCGAAATGGCCGATGTTCTGCGGTGTATACTCCGCTTGTGCCTGACTGCGCAAAACCACCTCGTTGACCAAATGGGCTTGGGGTGTGTCCTTTACCTTTGCCAGAATGCCGTTAAAGGCGGCCGGTCTCAGGCCACCAGAGGACGGCAGCTTCATGTTGATCGTGGAAAGGAAGTCTTTCAGACTCTCGAGTTTTTCCGGCGTTGAGGCATCGTGGACGCGATAGAGTAGGGGGCTTTTCTTTTTCTCCAGTGTCTCGGCAGCTGCGACATTCGCCTGGATCATGAATTCTTCGATCAGCTTGTGCGCATCCAGGCGCTCGGGCACATAAACGCTGTCGACAGTGCCGTCCGACTTCAGCTTGATTTTTCTCTCCGGAAGATCGAGTTCCAATGGCTCGCGCGCATCCCGTCCTTTTTTCAAAACCTCATAAGCAGCCCAAAGAGGCTTCAGAACGCCGTCCAGCAGCGTTTCCGTTTTCTCGTCCACGACGCCGTCGATGGCTTTTTGCGCCTGAATGTAGGACAGCTTTGCCGCCGAGCGCATCAAAACACGATGAAAAGTATGGGTTTTCTTTCTACCGGTCTTGTCGAACGGCCATGGCCGGCTTGTCTTCCCTTTCTCGCAAGGAGCACAATTGGTTGGAAATGCGTTCCGGCAACATTGGGATCACCCGATCCGGAAAATAGACCGAATTGCCGCGAAGGTTTGCTTCCCTGTCCATGGGAGAGCCGGGCGTTACGTAGTGGGCAACATCAGCAATCGCCACGTAGACAATGTGCCCGTCCTTGTTGTCCGGGTTGGTATCGGGCTCGGCATAGACCGCATCGTCGTGGTCCTTGGCATCCGGCGGATCGATGGTTATCAGCGGAATTTGGCGCCAGTCTTCCCGGCTGCCGAGTTTTTCGACCGGTTTGGCTGCTTCGGCCTGAGCTTCCACGCTGGCGGGAAACACATGCGGTATGCCGTGTGACTGGAGGGCGATTTCCGATACGGCTTTTTCCGAATGCATCGATCCGAAACGCTCAACGATGGAAGCCCGTGGATGCCCGTAGCGTCCGGATCGGGTCACCTGAACGCTCACCAGGTCACTGTCCTCAGCTTCTTTCAGATCCTGCGGATCGATGTCCAACTCGCGTTGCTTCCGGTCAATCGGTTCTAGATAGGCAGGGCGGTCGCTGTCGCGCTTTCGGAAAATTCCAAGTATCGCCCCTTGTTTCTTTTCCAGAACCTTGATGACACGCGCCGTGTGCTTTGCTTCCGGACCAGCTTCAACGTCGCTCAAGCGAACGAGTGCCCGGTCGCCGAGGCCGGGTTGCGAGGATTTGGTCTTTCCCGTCAATACAAGAATTTTCGGTGGCTCACCGGCTTCGTCGTCCCAATCGACAGGAACTCCGAGGAGGTCGCCGTCACTGTCACGGGCAACCAGATTGGCAACAAACACAGGTGGAAGATCACCTGGCCTGATCATCCGTTTGTTGCGCTTTTCAATCAGTCCCTCTTCGGAGAGGTCCTTGAGCATTTTTTTCAAGTGAATGCGCGCACCGCCGATAATGCCGAAATGGCGTGCGATTTCGCGCTTGCCTGCCCGGCCCGGATTGTCGGCCACAAAAGCGAGAATATCTTCGCGGGAAGGCATCTCGCCTGGTACTTTGGCGTGTTTGCGTTTGGTGTGTTTGCGCGTGTTAATCCGTTTTGCGCTCAAGTCGCGTCATCCCAGGGCACCTCGGCAGACGAGGCGTCGACCGTGGCTTTGGTTGCTGTCTTCGCCGTCGATTTTTTAGCCGTCGTTTTTTTGGTCGCCGATTTCTTGGCTGCAGGTTTTTTCGCCGCTGCCTTTTTCTTCGATCCGCCCTTTGCGGCCTTGGCCGCAATCAGTTCAAGAGCCTGCTCCATCGTGACGGCTTTGGGGTCAGTGTCTTTCGGCAGCGTCGCGTTGATCTTGCCGTGTTTCACATAAGGACCGTAACGGCCGTCAAAAACATTGACCGGTCCGCCCTCATCGGGATGCTCGCCAAGCTCTTTCAATGGTGTTGCTGCCGTGCGTCCACCGCCCTTGGCTCGTTTTTCAGCCAGTGCGTCAACAGCCCGGTTGATGCCAACTGAGAATACTTCATCAGGCGTGGAAAGGTTCGCATATGTGCCTTCGTGCAACACAAACGGCCCATAGCGGCCAATACCGGCCGTAATCATCTTGCCGTCTTCCGGATGAGGACCGACTTCGCGCGGCAGCGAAAGAAGCTGCAGAGCCTTTTCAAGATCCATGTCGGCTGCCGACCAGCCACGGGGCAGGGATGATCGCTTCGGTTTGGCCTCTTCACCCAGCTGAACATAGGGGCCGAAGCGGCCGTTGCGCAAAGAAACCTCCAGGCCGGTTTCCGGATCGGTTCCAAACACCTTCGGGCCGTCATCGGCTTCGCCATCTTCACCATTCGGCTTGCCGAGCTGGCGAGTATAGCCGCATTCCGGATAATTGGAACAGCCGATGAATGCGCCCCAACGGCTAACCTTCAACGAAAGCTGACCAGTGTCGCAGGTCGGACATTTGCGTGGGTCCGACCCGTCTTCCTTTTCCGGGAAGATATGCGGACCAAGCAACTCGTTGAGTGCGTCGATAACTTCCGCGACCCGCAGATCCTTGATCTCGTCAACGGCTCCCGAAAAGCCGGTCCAGAAATCTTTCAACACATCCAGCCAGGAAAGTTCCCCGGCGGAGATTTTGTCGAGCTGCTCTTCAAGGCTCGCCGTGAAATCGAATTCGACATAACGCTGAAAGAAACTTTCCAGGAAAGCGATGACGATCCGGCCCTTGTCCTGAGGGACAAGTTGTTTCTTCTCGAGTTCGACATAGTCGCGGTCGCGAAGCGTTTGCAGAGTTGAAGCGTAGGTGGAAGGGCGACCGATGCCAAGCTCTTCCATCTTCTTCACCAGGCTTGCCTCGGTATATCGCGGCGGCGGCGTGGTGAAGTGCTGAGAGGATTCTATTGCGTCGGTTTTGCCATCCACGGAAGCAGCTGTCAGCGTTGCACCTTGATCCACAGCGGGCAGGCGACGTGAATTTTCGTCTTCTTCGTCATCGCGCCCCTCTTGGTAGAGGGCAAGAAAGCCGTCAA
>NZ_JAILWL010000425.1 GCF_025698965.1 Roseibium sp. | reverse complement strand
TCTGAAACCGGTCATAGAGACGGTTTCCCGTCTTCGTGCGGAGCTTCCCGACGAAACGACACTGTTGGGCTTCTGTGGCGCTCCCTGGACCGTCGCGTGCTATTCGGTCGCCGGACATACAACTCAGGATCAGGTTGCCGCCCGTGTCGGTGCCTATCGTGATCCTGACCTGATGCAGCGTTTCATCGATCAGCTGGTGCCGGCCTCGATCCGTTATCTTATCCGTCAGCTCGATGCAGGCGCAGACGCGGTTCAGATTTTCGATACCTGGGCAGGGGTGCTTGACGATGCGGGTTTCAGACGCTGGTCGATCGAACCAACGCGGAGAATTGTGGACGGCGTGAAGGCCTCAAGACCTGATGCCAAAATCATCGGTTTCCCGAAGGCTTCGTCAGCGCGCATGATGGGCTACATAGAAGGCACTGGTGTTGATGCGGTTGGTTTCGACTGGACGGCGCCCGATCATGTGGCTCTGGATATTCAGAAAAAGGTTCCCATTCAGGGCAATCTCGATCCGATGCGTCTGGTTGCCGGTGGCAAGGCCCTGGAAGATGGCATTGATCATATTCTCAAGACGTTCGACAAAGGCCCGCTGATTTTCAATCTGGGTCATGGAGTAACACCCGACGCGGATCCGGATAACGTTGCCCGCATGGTTGAGCGGGTGAAGAAAGGCTGACGCGGTGGATGTATTTCTCTGGGTGAAATCCCTGCACGTCATTTCGGTTATCGCGTGGATGGCGGGCATGCTCTACCTGCCGAGACTGTTCGTCTACCATGCCGAGGCGGAGATCGGTTCAGACAAGTCCGAAACGTTCAAGGTCATGGAACGCCGGTTGCTGAAAGCGATCATCAACCCGGCGATGACCACAACGTGGATTTTTGGTCTTTGGGCAGCATATGAGCTGAGTGCGTGGACGGATGGCTGGTTCCACGCAAAGCTTTTGCTGGTGATTATCATGTCAGGTGTTCATGGCTATTTAAGCAGCTGCGTCAAGAAGTTCGCGAATGATGAAAACACCAAACCCGCGCGGTTTTATCGGATCCTCAATGAAGTTCCGACCGTGCTGATGATCGCCATCGTGATCCTCGTGATCGTCAAGCCTTTCTAGATCCGGGGAAAATAATATTGCCGGGCGGCTCCGATTTAGGGACTGCCCTTTTTTCCGTCATTTGCGGCTGGTTTGAAGCTGAAAAAATCCGCAGAAATCCGGTCTTGCGATTTGATTCAAAACAACGTATCTTCCGGCCACTTCCGAACGGCGCAGTGATCGTATTCAGTCACTGGTAGATCGCCGTATAATCTGGACACGTCTAATAGTCTTTCAGATATCTTCTGGCCTACCCATCACTTTCGGCCCAGAACGACCTTCCAAACATATCATCCATAACAACATTAAGACCCCAACTCGATGCGGGAAATGAAACTCAAAGATCTAAAAGCAAAAACTCCGACAGAGCTGCTACAATTCGCTGAGGAGCTAGAAGTCGAAAACGCCAGCACCATGCGCAAGCAGGAGCTGATGTTCGCTATCCTGAAAAATCTTGCTGCTCAGGACGTAGAAATTATCGGCGAAGGCGTCGTCGAGGTCCTTCAGGATGGCTTCGGCTTCCTGCGGTCACCCGACGCGAACTATCTGCCCGGCCCGGATGACATCTATGTCTCGCCGTCCCAGATACGCCGTTTTTCACTGCGGACAGGGGACACCGTTGAAGGCCAGATCCGAAGCCCGAAGGAGGGTGAACGGTATTTTGCCCTTCTCAAGGTCAACACAATCAATTTCGAAGATCCGGAAAAAGCCCGGCACAAAGTTCACTTCGACAATTTGACACCGCTTTATCCGGATGAACGTTTCCGGATGGAGATTGAAGATCCGACCATCAAGGATCTGTCCTCCAGGGTTATCGACCTGGTTGCGCCGCTCGGCAAAGGTCAGCGTGCTCTGATCACCGCTCCGCCGAGAACCGGTAAGACGGTGTTTTTGCAAAATATTGCAAAGTCCATCACAACGAATCACCCTGAATGCTACCTGATCGTGCTTCTGATTGACGAACGTCCGGAAGAAGTCACCGACATGCAGCGAACCGTGAACGGCGAAGTTGTCTCGTCGACGTTTGACGAGCCGGCCTCCCGCCATGTGCAGGTTGCTGAAATGGTGATCGAGAAGGCCAAGCGTCTCACAGAGCATGGCCGTGACGTCATTATCCTGCTTGATTCCATTACCCGTCTGGGCCGCGCGTACAACACCGTTGTACCGTCGTCCGGTAAGGTTCTGACCGGTGGTGTCGATGCCAACGCGCTTCAGCGGCCGAAACGGTTCTTCGGTGCGGCACGTAATATTGAAGAGGGTGGCTCGCTGACAATCATCGCGACAGCCTTGATCGATACCGGCAGTCGCATGGACGAAGTTATCTTCGAAGAATTCAAGGGTACGGGTAACTCCGAAATCATCCTGGATCGGAAGATCTCCGACAAGCGTGTTTATCCGGCGATTGATATTCAACGGTCCGGTACGCGTAAGGAAGAGCTTCTGGTTCCGCACGAGCGGCTCAAGAAGACTTTCGTGCTGCGTCGTATCCTCAATCCGATGGGGACGGTCGATGCCGTAGAGTTCCTGCTCGATAAGTTGAAGCAGACCAAATCCAATGACGAATTCTTCGACAGCATGAATACCTGATCCTGCCAGGATCAGAAATTCGTTAAAGGCGCGACCAGTCAGGTTCGCGCCTTTACTTTTTGTTAAGAAATGTTTCACGTGAATCCGTCTCTTTGAATCGGAACCGATTTGATGACCAGAAAGATCTATCTAGAAACGAGCAGGCTTTACCTGCGCGCCTGGCAACAGGAAGACGTTGATCCGTTTGCCGACATGTGCGCCGATCCGGAGGTGATGCGGTATTTCCCCAGCACGATGAGCCGGGAGAAGTCCGAAGAATTAATCGAAAGGGCGATAGATAAACAGGCGAGCGACGGGTTTTGCATGGCGCCGGTCGAGGTCAAGGAAACGGGCGAGTTTCTTGGCTTTGTCGGCTTAAACAGGCCGTCATATGGGAAGCCCTTGCCGTTTGACCCATGTGTCGAAATTGGCTGGCGGTTGAAGCAATCTTCCTGGGGGAAGGGATTTGCAAGTGAAGCAGCTGAAGCCTGGCTTCGATTCGGTTTTGAAGCCATCGGTCTGGCCGAGATTGTCGCTTTCACTATTCCAGCCAATGTGCCGTCTCAGAAGGTCATGCGTCGTCTTGGAATGGTCCGGGATCTGGACGGAGATTTTCTTCATCCAGCGCTTCCGCCAGACCACCCGATTGCGAGCCATGTACTCTATCGACTGCAAAAGAACGATTGGTTGTCCGGCAGCGGCAGGTTGGGTGATACGCGGCGATAGAATAGATTGCGATTCACGTGAAACACCTCTGGTGCTCCATTTCCCTTCTATCGAGCGGCGATCTGTTGTTTCACGTGAATCCGGAAATCGAATCGGATCCGTTTTATGTGCTCTGACTTTCTTCTGGAAACCGACCGGCTGATCCTTCGATCCTGGAAAGATGAAGACATCGATGCCTTTGCCGGACTGTGTGCGGATCCGGTGGTCATGCGATATTTTCCCGAAACACTGTCACGGGAAAAGGCAAAGCGTCTTATCTCGATGGGGCAGGAGTGTTTCGACGAATACGGGGTTTTTTATGCTCCGGTTGAACTGAAGGAAACCGGAGAGTTCATCGGTTTTGTAGGGTTGGATGTCCATTCTGAAGCAGCCTTGCTGCCATTTGCTCCTTGCGTCGACATTGGTTGGCGATTGAAGCAATCCGCTTGGGGTAAAGGGTACGCAAGTGAGGCTGCAAGGGCCTGGATTCGATTCGGTTTTGAAACCAAATGTTTTAACGAGATCGTTTCCTTCACACCTCTCGTGAATGTTCCTTCACAAAAGGTCATGGAGCGCATCGGGATGCGCAGAGATCCGGAAGGTGATTTTGTCCATTCCTATTTTGAACCCGACCATGATCTGGCGTTGCACTGCCTTTACAGGATTTCCAGAAAGGAACTTTCTTAGGCAAATTAGGGAGCTGGTGAGCCTGGCTTCGGGAGAATTGCCAGATTTTTTCATGGTGTTTGATTCACGTGAAACAGGTGCTGGCGTTTCACGTGAATCCGGTCATGGGAAAGCTCAGGCAATCGATTCAGATGCGGAACGTTATTCCGGTCAATCGGGATCGATCCGAATTCCAACAAGATCATCTGCTGGGCCTGCTTTCCCATTGCTGTCGATGTTGTTAAAGAGGCTCTTCAATCCTGGAAGTGTAGGAGACGGCTTGGATAAGAGCGTCTCATTGAAAGAAAGAAAAATGGCTGAAACGATCTACGCACTTTCCAGTGGGGCAGTGCCGTCAGGTGTGGCGGTTATCAGGGTGTCCGGAGAAAGGACTACGGAAATCATCGGCGCAATGGCCGGGCGGCTTCCAAAATCCCGCAAGGCCATGCTTGCGACGCTGCGCGATCCGTTGTCGACAGATGTCGTGGATGAAGCGCTGGTTCTCTATTTTGAGGGACCCAACAGCTTTACAGGCGAAGACGTTGCCGAATTTCAGTGTCACGGCGGCAGGGCAGTCGTTAGCAGAATGCTTGCCATTCTCGGATCGTTCGACGATTGCCGTCCGGCGGAAGCAGGTGAATTCACACGCAGAGCATTCGACCACGGCCGAATGGACCTGACTGAAGTGGAAGGTCTGGCAGATCTCATCGCCGCAGAAACGGAGAGCCAGCGCAAACAGGCAGTTCGGCAAATGGGTGGTGCGCTTGGCAATCTTTATGATGGTTGGCGAAAGCGGCTTATCCATATGCGTGCAATGATCGAAGCGGATTTCGATTTCGCGGACGAAGAAGACATACCCGGGAGTGTCGCAGACGAAGTCTGGTCTGAAGCTGCCGACCTCCATCGTGAGATTGCTGATCATCTTGAACGATCCAAGAGTGGAGAACGGTTGCGGTCAGGATTGCAAGTTGTGCTGATGGGAGCCCCGAATGCCGGCAAGTCCAGTCTCCTGAATGCTATTGCCGGGCGGGATGTTGCCATTGTTACCGAAGAGGCAGGGACGACACGGGACGTGATTGAGGTACATCTGGATCTTGGTGGCTATCCAGTGACCCTGGTAGATACGGCGGGACTGCGAGAAGCATCGGGCATTGTGGAACGGGAAGGTATCCGCAGAGCTGAAGCCAAGGGGTGGGAGGCGGATCTGATTCTCTGGGCGGTGGAACCGGGTGGAGTTGACTTTGATGATCCCTCGTCTGGACTACCTGAGAATCTCCGTCAACAGGTCCCTGTCTGGAAGGTTCGTACCAAGGGCGATCTTGAGACTCATCCGAAACAAGACTCTTCCGGAACGATCCAGGAAATTGCTTGTTCCAGCAAAAGCGAAGCGGGTATGAGTCCCTTGTTTGACCGTCTGACACGTTTTGCTGAGGAAACGATTTCGCTGGGTGAGGCACCGCTGGCGACCCGGGAGCGGCATCGTTATTTCCTGAAAGAGTGTCTTGCCGGTCTCAAAACAGCGGTCGATTCCGAGTTTGTGCCGACTGAATTGAGGGCAGAGGACCTGCGTCGTGCGGCCGATGCGCTTGGACGTATCACCGGGCGTATTGACGTCGAGGATCTGCTCGATGTTATCTTCCGGGATTTTTGTGTCGGTAAGTGATGTTTCACGTGAATCATTCCAGAAGAAACAAGGATCGATTCTCAACCGGAATGTGTTTCACGT
>NZ_JAILWL010000424.1 GCF_025698965.1 Roseibium sp. | reverse complement strand
GATGGTTACGAGTGGAATGCTTGAAAGGGGTCTGCTCCGGTAGAGGGCAGGATAGTACGTTAAGCGAAGCGGACCCTCATACAACGAGCGGCGAATTCGATAAATGAGCCCGAAGCAGTCGTAGGTTTCAAATGCGGCATCGTTCATTAAGGGCGGTCTGCTCGGCAGATGTGGTTTCAACAGACCACGCGCGATCTTCATGATTTGCAAACATTGCAAACCGGTGCAATCTTCATGCATCGGGCTCTTTGCTGGGCATTGTCTACTTTGGAGTATCACATGAAGCGCCGTTTGGCAGCAATTCTGGTGGCTGATGTGGTTGGATATTCTCGTCTTGTGCGAGAGGATGAGGAAGGCACGATCAAAGCACTCAGGAATTTGCGTCGCGAACGGATTGAGCCCATCATCAAGGATCGCGATGGGCGCGTTGTAAAGCTGATGGGTGACGGAATACTTGCGGAATTTCCTAGCATAGTTGACGCCGTACGCGCGGCAATAGAGATCCAGGATACGGTTGCGCAGCGGAACTATGAATTGGCTTTTGACAATAAGTTTTCGTTTCGGATCGGGGTCCATCTCGGAGACGTGATCGTGGATGGTGACGATATCCACGGCGACGGTGTGAATGTAGCTGCCCGATTGGAAAGTCTGAGCCCGCCTGACGGGTTCTGCATGTCCGGCAGCGTCCATGAAGAGGTGCGGGACCGGCTTGATATAAAGTTCACCGATCTTGGCGAGAAGAAAGTCAAGAACCTCAATCGACCAGTTCGGGTTTGGCAATGGAGCCCCAATGGTTCCGGAGATTTCACTGACCTCCCAAAGCCTGCAGCGAAACTGGATAAGCCCGGCATCGCCATCCTGCCTTTCAACAATTCGTCTAGCGACCCCGAGCAAACCTATTTTTCCGACGGCATCACCGAAGATCTGATCACCGAGATATCGAGAATTCCTGAACTCGTTGTTATCTCGAGAAATTCTTCATTCACCTACAAAGGAAAAATAGGCAAGGTGCAGGATGTTTGTCGTGATCTCAACGTGCAGTATGTGGTGGAAGGATCGGTGCGTAAGGCTGGCCAGCGGTTGCGGATAAGCATTCAATTGATTGACGGTCGAACCGGTGGCAACCTGTGGGCGGAACGCTACGATCGTCAGATTGAAGACATATTCGATGTACAGGATGACGTGACCGAACGGGTCGTTGATGCGCTTAAATTAACTCTGGTCGGCGGTGTGTCGCGAACCTGCCGAGTCCGAAAACCAGATCAGCGCGCATACGACTACGTGCTGCGCGGCAGGGAGCAGTATCGGTTATTTACCCGCGACGGCAATGCCAAGGCGCGCGACCTGTTCGAAAAAGCGATCGCAATAGACCCAGATTATGCCGAGCCATACGCAGGACTATCTGAGACATATGTGCAGGACTGGTTTGCCGGATCCATATCAGCGCTGGACCGCGCGTACGATCTGGCCAAGCGAGCAACATCGCGGGACCCGATGCTGCCGCTCGTTCAAGAGGCTTTGAGCACAGTTCACTTGTTCCGACGGGAGCATGACGCGGCCATCACGACCGCACGTCGCTGGATCGAGCTTGAGCCCAGCGATGCTGAAGCCTATGCCGCACTTGCTGGCGCTCAGCATTTTGCCGGACAGAACCACGAGGTGGTTCCACTGATCGAAACGGCAATGCGCTTAAACCCATATTTTCCTTTCTATTATTCTCACTATATTGGGCTCGCCAATATGGCGATGGGTCGATTTGAAGACGCGGCGACCGCTTTTCGAAGTGCCATTTCTCGCAACCCCGACACGGTCTGGCCGCACTTTTTTTTGGCCGCCAGCCTGGGCCATCTCTCGGAAAACGAAGATGCACTGGAAGCATGGAATAAGGTGAAGCGCATACAACCGGATGCAGTCGTCGGTCAGGTGACTCAGCTTCCCTACAAGAATGAAAGTGACACCAACTTGGTGTTGGAAGGATTGCAAAAGGCAGGACTATCCCCTTGAGACGCGAAATAGATAATCAGGATCTATCAACAAATCCTTGAAGATGCGGACGTTCGCCACGAATACGTTTATCAGTCGGATTGGCATTTAAGCGGGCGTTTGTTTGTGGTGTCCTACGGCCAGTTCGGACCAGACGCACACACCACCGCGCCGATGCCAATTTGATCGCCTTAGGTTTTTCGCGGTTGCAGCGAAGGTCCGAAAAGTCCTGCATCACACCAGTCCGATTGTCGTGCCGCGAAGGTCAGGTCTTATGCCTGTTCAAAGTCCTGTAGACGGTTGGCCGAGACACTGAGAACAGCTCGGCCAAGTCAGAGATGGAATACTCCCCGGCGGCGTGCATGCGGCAGAGTTCGCGCTGTTTCTCTGACAGCTTGGGCTGTTTGCCACGTAGCTTGCCCTTGGCGCGGGCGATAGCCATGCCTTCACGGGTCCGCATGCGGATCAGATCGGCCTCGAATTCGGCGAAGCTGGCGAGGATATTAAAGAACATCTTTCCAATTGGATCGGTCGGATCATAGACGGACGCACCGAGGGCGAGTTTGACGCCTTTGGCTTCGAGCTGATCGGCGATGGCGCGGGCATCAGGAACGGATCAGACCCCTGAAAGGGCTTTCCACTTCAAACCAGCCGGCGATATGCATTTCGGTGCGCGTATGACACCTGGGGAGATCGGGCTACAACCAAAGGGCTGCCTATCTGGCGGCCCGTTCTTCTCTGAAGGATACCAACCGCTTGGTGCTTTCGTCCCAAAGCACAAGTTTCACGCATTTCAAGCTCTCAAGCAGCGTGATGCGGCTCATGGTCTTGAGCTCCGGAAAGTCTTCCAGAACTTCTGGCAGGCGATAAAACGGGATCTTTGCCGCCAGGTGGTGCACGTGGTGAATTCCGATGTTGCCGGTCATCCACTGGAGTGGTTTCGGCAAATCATAGTGCGAGCTTCCATGAAGAGCCGCATGTTGAAAGTTCCATTCACCGTCGCTCGACCAATGCGTATCTTCAAACTGGTGCTGGATGTAGAAAAGCCAGACACCGGCTGTTGCGGCCATCAGGGTGATGGGCACCTGCACAATCAAAAACGTCTGCCACCCGACGAGCCAGATCATCAGTGCGATTGGAAAAACGATGCCGAGATTTGTCGCGAGGGTCGACACCCAGGGCCTTGCACCCGCACGCATGAGACCAAATGGCAGTCTGTATTGGCACACGAACAACCAGGCCGGGCCGAGACCGAACAATATCAACGGATTGCGGTAAAGCCGGTAGCGAACCTTGCCCCATCGAGAAAGCCCCCGATATTCCTGCACCGTCAGGGTTTCCACGTCGCCGATTCCACGCCGGTCCAGATTGCCCGAGGACGCATGGTGGACGGCATGCGTCCGTCGCCAGTAGTCATAGGGTGTTAGTGTGAAGATACCCATCAGCCGGCCAATCCAGTCGTTGAGACCGCGATGGGCAAACAAGGTGCCGTGTCCACAATCATGCTGCAAAATGAAGAGGCGCACCAGAAATCCGGCAGCAGGAACAGTGAACAGCAGGCCCCACCAGTTGCCGTTGAGAACAAGTACTGCCGACAGTGCCCAAAGTGCAGCGAAAGGGAGCGTTGTTACCGCAATTTCAACAATGCTTCGAACCGGTTTGGGTTTTCGGTATTGAGCGAGAAGCTGAGGCCATGCTCTGTTGTTATCTTTTGTTTCTGTGCTTGCGGCAGCAGCTTGTGTCACATGAGTTCCAGTCTTGGTAGGCGCCGAAGGTAGAAGGTGCGCGCAATCCTGCAGCAACATCCCCTATGATCAGGATTTTGTCCGAGTTTTCTTTTTCGGTTTTGTTGCGACGGTCTCGGCTGCCGACTGACGAGCCTGCATTTCAAGACGGGCTGCCCGCAACTTCGCTGTTTTCGCCGCACGGCGATCCGCCTCAGCCTGAACAAGTTCCTGGGAAACCCTTTTTGTGGTTTCAGCTTTGGACTCGGCGGATTCTCGCTTGGGCTTGACCGGTTTGTCGTTGTTGCTGTTCGTGGACATGGCCGTAACTCCTTCAAAGGGTATAAAAGCGCTGGTCCTGAAAGCAAAAAAGGCCGGGCAGTGACCCGACCTTCTCCTTCATCTCATGGTCCGTGCCAGTACATCCGTGGTCAGGGACAACGAGACGAAAACTTATACAGCTTGCAGATTGTCCGCTGCGGACTTGCCGGAACGGCGGTCCTGAACAACTTCAAAGCTGACTTTCTGGCCTTCGACGAGCGGCGGCATGCCAGCGCGCTCAACAGCGGAGATGTGAACGAACACGTCCTGCGAGCCGTCTTCAGGCTGAATGAAGCCGAAGCCTTTGGTGGAGTTGAAAAACTTTACAGTGCCAATAGCCATAACGATTTCCTTGCAATCGGTCATGATAGTTTACCCGCAACGCATGTTGCGCAACGAGCGGTTAGGTCGACGTTGATAGGGAAGATCGTTTAGGGCGCAAAGCGCGCAGTCACAAAGTTCGTCAAACAATATCGATGAACGGTACATAGAGTATCGCTGTGTTAAAAACAAGGCGAATTCTTAATAGTGAAAATTTTTTAATCTTAAAAATCGCGTGTGAAACGCAATAAATTCAAAGCTTTTTCTTTGATTTTAAAATATTTTTAAATCAGTTGGTTTCAGGGGATGTTTTTCAGGATTTCAAAAGCCGTTCCGAGACAGAACAGCGCCCAGGATTTGTGTTCTTTCTGTCGATAGCCGGGTATGTCATCTTTTTGGTGCATGCGCAGCGAAATGCGTAAACTGTGTTTCGGGAGATTGGACTCTCCTGCCTGGGAGAAGCCGGATGAAGAACGCAGTGCCAGAAAAATCAGGACCGGCAGTCCGAAAGCGGTCACGTGCAATTGCGTTGGGCTTTGCCGGCTTGTGCGCCCTGGTTGCGTTTTCGGTTTTCGCCGTGTCAACGCTGGAACTTTTCCTGCCGCTCAGAAAGCAACTTGCCGATCGCATTCTGACTTCGATATTGGGACGGCAGGTTATTGTTCATGGCAACGTGGATCTGGTTCTCGGACGGCGATTGGGCGTCCAGATCGAAGATGCCTATGTCGAGCGTTCCTCGGCGGGAAAGGGTGGCCAGGAACGCGTCTTTGAAATGATCCGTTTTCAGTCCGGTTACGGTCTGTTGCTGGGCGAGATGGGTAGTATCTCGAACTACCAGATGAGCGGAGCGGAAATTGACTACCGGGCAGACACCTCTGACGCTGACGGGTCGCGTTCATCCGTTTATGAACTGCCATCCACAATCATCAACAGCCCGGTCCTGGACAACCTTCAACTGACGGATGTCACGATCCGGTTCATCGATGAAGAGAACGGCTGGAACGAACAGTTGGAGATCAAGACGCTTCAGCTGGTTTCAGCAGCCAGTTCGAAGACCACAGAGGTCATCTTTCAGGCATCCGTCAACGGAACTCCGCTCTCAGCGAGCGGAAGCGTTCCATCGTCGTCGGTCGCGCGGAACGAAGGAGGGGGCGCATTTGATTTTGTCTTTGAATTTCCAGGTCTGAATAGTCGGTTGAAAGGAACCGTTGACACGTCCGGATCGATCGCCGTCGTCGAAGGTGATCTGGCATCCAGCTCAGAATCGTTTTCCCAACTCCTGTCTTCCCTCGGGCTTGCCAGCGAACAGAAGGGCAAGGCGACCTTGAGCTGGGACTTTGCCGGTCCCGTGGATCAGTTGGACATCCGCAACCTGATGGTTTCCGTGGACGATCCGAATGGTGATCAACTGACGGTGACTGGGGCGGTCGAAGA
>NZ_JAILWL010000423.1 GCF_025698965.1 Roseibium sp. | reverse complement strand
AAGCGGAATGCCGGAGACCAGCAGTGCCAGCAGCATGACGAACATCAAAAGCGTGCCGCCCTCGATGCCAAGGGACTGAAAAGACCCGAAAAACTCGATCACTTCCGGCCCCTCGCATAGTTATAGGCGAGGACCAGGAACTGGACGGCCATGACGGACAGGATGGCGAGCAGGAAAATCTTGATGGCTCCTGGAAAGACCGGGTCCCAGGCACTGCCCGACCGTTCCAGCCGGAACGTGCCGTCAGGACGGAACGCCGCGCGCTGAACCATCAGCCAGGCAGCCCACGCAAAGATGCCGCTGGCAAGCGCGCAGATTACAGAGATGACGATGTCGAAGATCCGACGGATCGATGGCGGAAGGGAATCATAGATCAGAACGACCCGGATGTGCCGGTTGCGCGCCGTGCAATAAAGCCCGCCATAAACAAACGCAGCTCCGCAGAGAAAAATCGTGGTTTCATGTGCCCAGATGGTCGGAGCATTGAAGAGGTAGCGCAGCAGAACCTCGTTCAGGAGCACCAGCATTGAAATCACAATTCCGGCGGCAAACAACAGGCCACCCTTATCGATCCATCGTCCCAGAAATCCTGCTTCCGGGATCGCCCCGGGATCTTCTTCCGTTGTCTGCCCGTCTTTTATGTCCGGCACGTTCTTTCCCCCACTCCATACGCAATCGGATGTCGTCCTACCCGAAGGTTCGTCGCAAAAGCTTGAGTAACCATCGTCTATCCGGTCACGCGGTGCGCGAGCCGAAGCCTGAAGGCCGCCGTCTTTCGTGTTCAAGGAAATCTTCGAGCCGACAGATCCCGCACCTTCGCTTCGCTCGGTCCGGAATGACAAATGTTTACGATTTTCAAGATTCTGGCGGGCGCCAACAGCGCCCGCCTCGATCATGATATCTGCAAGCTTACTGCATCAGGCCGTTTTCTTTCAGGTAGCTGGTCAGAACGTCATAGACCCGCTGAGCGTTGTCGGAGCGTTCCGCCACTTTCGACCATTCGCCGGTGGCGATGGTACGGAACTTTGCGCGTTCTTCTGCAGGCCAGTCCGTCACGGTGATCTTGCCACCGGCCTTTGCTTCTTCGACCGCCTTCAGATCGCGTTCGGCAAGTGCGGCCACCTGCGAGGCTGCAAATTCGACGACACTTTCTTCCAGAATGGCCTGAAGATCGGCGGGCATGGCGTCCCACTTGGTCTTGTTCATGGAAATTTCCACCAGCGGCATGGAGTGGAAGCCCGGATAGACGGGGTTTGGTGCAACATCGTGCATGCCTTGCGCGTGGTTGGTGGAAAAGACCGTGTAGTCGGCCGCGTCGATGACACCCTTGTCGAGCGCTGTGAAGACTTCAGACCCCGGCAGGTTGACCGGGGCCGCACCGGCGGCCGCAAACACCTGTTGGACCAGGCCTTCCGGCGCGCGCATCTTCAGACCTTTCAGGTCGTCGACGCCGTTCAGCGGAACCTTTGAGACAAAAGCTTCCAGGCCCGGTGTGGTCGCACCGATGAAATGCAGGCCATATGGCTCCACCAGCTCGTTCATCAGCTCCTTGCCGCCACCTTTGGTCATGAAAGCGAACATTTCGTCCGGGGAGGACCAGGCGCCGACCGGGTTGGCGATCAAACCGAAGGCAGGGTCCTTGCCGGCAAAATAGGACGTATCGGTGATGTGCCCGTCCAGAATACCGGCTGCGATGGCATCCTGGGTCTCGGTATGTGCGACGATGGATTCCACCGGCAGAAGCTCAATCTCGACCCGACCACCGGTTTTTTCCTTGACCGCTTCGGTCCAGCCCTGCTGCAGCTCGAAATTCGGGTTGCCGGCCGGGTCGGACGACTGGAAGCGGAGCGAGAAGTCCTGCGCGGTGGCGGATGCCACCAGGGCGGTCACCGCGACTGCGGCCAGGGCTGTTTTCGTCAATGTCTTAAGCATGAATTCCTCCCGTTCGTGTCAGCATCGCATTTGTTCATGAGGCGATGGTCTGGTGAGGCGGCGGGGCTTGCCGCAGTTCTTTCAAGGCGCTGTCGACGATCCGGTCGACAGGCGATGAAATTTCGAGTGTGAAGCCGTCTTCATCAGTGTTCAGCGGCTCGAGTGTGGCGAGTTGGCTGTCCAGCAGCGTCTCGCCGACAAAATGACCTTGTCGGTTGCAGAGCCGTTCCTTGATCAGCGCTCGCGGGCCGGCCAGATGCAGGAAACGGCAAGATTGCAACGAACTGCGCAGCCGATCCCGGTAAGTGCGCTTCAAACTGGAACAGGCGACAACGGAGCTACCGGTGCAATAGACCTGTAACCGGGCAGCCAGCGCCACGGCGTCCAGCCAGGGCAGCCGGTCGCCATCGCTCAAGGCTTCGCCGGCGGCCATCTTGCGCTTGTTTTGCGGACTGTGAAAGTCGTCCGCTTCCACCAATCCGCAACCGAGCGCATCCGCCAGCCGCTCGGCAATCAGACTTTTGCCGACACCGCACACGCCCATGACGATGAGCACTGACCCGTTGTCGCTTGAGGGCAGGTCTTCCTGCATATCCATCCCTAAAACGCTTTTTCTGTTGCTGGCAATCAAAATGATAGCGCTAACATTTGTCAATATATTTTTTCTGATGTAGTATTGGTGCAGCTCAATGATTTCAATTAACTATCTGTAATGGCTGGATAATTTGAAAGTAACAATTGCCGATGTTGCCTCTGAGGCTGGTGTTAGCGCTATGACTGTGTCGCGGGCTTTGCGCAATCCGGACAAGGTTTCGCAAAAGACGCTGACAAAGATAAGGGCTGTCGTCGAGCGACTCGGATACATCCCGGACCCGGCTGCAAGCGCGCTTGCTGCGGGAAAGACCAACGTTATCGGCGTTATCGTACCCTCCGTTACCAACAACGTCTTTTCCGATGTCATGCGCGGCATTTATGAAGAGGCTGAAGGTTCCAAATGGCAGATCCAGCTCGGTAATTCCCGATATTCGCCGCTTGAGGAAGAGAACCTCGTCCGCACGTTTTTGAGCCAGAAACCGGCTGGTCTGATCCTGTCGGGTCTCGACCAGTCTGAAGTTACTGCAAACCTGCTCAGATCCGCCGATTGCCGGATCCTGCAAATAATGGAATGCGGTCCGGATCCATACGACATGATGATCGGGTTTTCACATGTCGAGGCTTCGATGGCAGCGACCCGACATCTGCTGGAGGCTGGATATCGCAGGCCCGGTTACATCGCGGCACGTCTGGACCCGAGAAGTCAGCGTCGCTTGCTGGGGTTTCAGAAAACAGCAGAAGAAGCAGGTGTCTTTGATGCGAATCGGATTGTCACAACACCGAGGCCGTCGACGGTCACACTCGGCTGTGAACTTGTTGCCGATCTATTGTCCAAAGCACCCGATTCAGACGCCATTTTATGCAACAACGACGATCTTGCCCTTGGTGCCCTGTTTGAATGTCAGCGACGTGGATTGCGTATCCCGGAAGAATTCGGCATCTGCGGCTTCAACGATCTGGAAATGATGGCGGCGGCCAATCCCTCCATCACCTCTGTGCGCACCTTCCGGCTCGACATGGGGCGCGAGGCTATGCGCTGGATGAGCAACGCGCTAACGGGCATTGAACCGGACAAGCCTGCAATCGACCTCGGCTACCAGATTATAGCTCGCAAGAGCACGGCACGCGGGGCGGGCAGATAGGATGACCGCAAAAGAGAAAATTTCTAAGGGTTTTGATCTCTGGTGGCGGTGTTGCCGGTTTGACATGTGCCATAGCCTTGAAATCCCTGGGGGGATCTCACTGTCATCGAAACGGCTGAGCATTGGCGATGGGTTGGAACCGGTCTCCATCTATCCGGTAACACCTTGCCAATTTTGAAGGAACTCGATCTCCTCGACGAAGTTTCGGACAAGGCACATACATTTGAGCGCCATATCTACAGCAATAACTTCGGTCGAGAGCTGTTCCACTTGAACCCGTCAGATAAGAACGGGCCTGTCTTCCAGGCGCTCAGCTGACCGGATCTCCACGATATCCTTGTTCATCGACTTTCCGGAGCAGACATCCGTTTTGAAACGAAAAGTCAGGCGCTGGACGTCTCAAAGGGGACGGATGTCACCTTATCAGTTGGCACTGAAGAAAAATTCGACATGGTCAGAAATCCGTGCCGGATGCCCTGAAGACATGGGAAGCAACCCGGATTCCGGAAGCCCATCGGGTGCAGCAGCAGTCACTGAGCGCATGAAACTCTCCCGCCTGAAGGGATCGTTGGCCGTGGGGCTCCGCAACGATCTCATGAAATTCGCAGGAGTCAGGATTCTTGCGTCCGGATGGCAGCCCTTGATCGAGGGTAGGGTTCAGTCCGGCAGAAGGCTATGCAGCGCTCGGGCGGGAATTGACGGCAAAGCTTATAGCTCGAAGTCCGACGACAGTCTGCGGCGACCCAAAATGTCGGCGGTGGGCTAAACTTCACGCGACCGTGAGTACGGTTTTTGGTACACATCGTCTTGTCCATCTCGGAAAAGGCCGTAATCGCGCTATAATCGGGTATCGGTAACGCCCGGACCCTTTCGGTTGGGCGGGCACTCCAGGGCCCGAGAGGAGAAATCGATATGACATCAGACCTCATCACTCGCCGAATTCTTCTGGTCGCCGGCGGCGCTGTCGCGGTGACCGGCCTATCCAAGTTTCTTGTTCCCGCCCAGGCCCAAGGATTGGCGCCAACCCGATCCATGCGTGGCGGCTCCAACAATTATCAACCCGGCGCGCCGATCGTGAAACGGATCGGTGGTGGTGGCTTCTGGATGACCGGAACGGTCCGCCGGGCAGGGGACGGCGCTCCTCTTGCCGGGCAGCGCATTCAGATCTGGGCACACACGACCGAAGGTTACGAGCGCGAACCACAAAGCCATGGTGCAACGTTGACCAATGCCAATGGCGAATTCCGCCTTGAAATGCCACAGATCGTCCCGGCCTTCGGACAGCCCCATGGCCATCTTGCCTATGACAGTGGCGAGTTCGAAACCGTCTTCCTGCGACCCGTGATGAAGAGTTCAAAGGACACCAGCCTGGAGGCGCATTTCGTCCTTCAGCCTGTCTGACCTTCAGTTGAGTTCGAAACGCATGAGCCGCACCCGCGCGACGCTGATCTGGACCGTCCTTCTTATAGTCAGTGTCGCTCCGATCGTTGCGGCCGCAACAAGCCCGTTGCTGCAATGGCGTGATTCTATCTACATCGCTGCCGGTTTTGCAGGCGTAATCGCAATGGTGCTGCTGCTGCTTCAGCCACTGCTGGCAGGTGGTTATCTTCCAGGTCTTCAGGCGATGCGTGGGCGGCGTGTTCACCGTTGGGTCGGTGGGACGCTGGTCGCTGTGGTGATCATCCATGTTGGCGCGCTTTGGATCACCAGTCCGCCGGACGTAGTCGATGTGCTTTTGTTCAGATCGCCGACGCCGTTTTCCATCTGGGGCGTTGTCGCCATGTGGGCTGTTTTTGCATCCGCACTTCTGGCCGCCAATCGCCGCCGTCTGCACCTCAAGCCCCGTTCCTGGCGTCTGATGCATTCCTCCCTTGCTCTTGTGATCGTCATCGGCAGCGTGGTTCATGCCCTGTTGATTGAAGGGACAATGGAAACGGTGAGCAAGTTCGTGCTCTGCATGCTGGTGCTAGGTGCGACTGCGAAAGTGATGGTGGATTTGAAGCTCTGGCAGGTCCGTCCACACCCGAGCGGTAAAGCCGTCAGGCGAGATGAGGACGGTCGTCGTTCAAAAGCAAAGCGGCCGGAAACGATCAATCCACCGGCAAAAGAAACAGCGA
>NZ_JAILWL010000422.1 GCF_025698965.1 Roseibium sp. | reverse complement strand
GCTTGGTCTCGGATTTGACGCCATGAATTCAAATACCTTTCAGGACCAGTCTGGCCAGGCACTGTCCTATAAGTTCGGGTCCTTGTCGCACACTGATGCGGCAACGCGCCGTCAGGCGATTGAACACAATCTGGAATGTATTGAACTCGGCCAGGCGATTGGCTCGACTGCCCTGACGATCTGGGTCGGGGACGGAGCAAATTTTCCCGGACAGAGCCATTTCGTCCGTCAGTTTGAGCGGTATCTGGATTCTGCACGGACGATCTATGCAGGATTGCCGGAGGATTGGCGGCTTTTCACAGAGCACAAGATGTATGAACCGGCCTTCTATTCAACAGTGGTTCAGGACTGGGGAACCAATTACCTGATCGCCAGCGAACTGGGAGAAAAGGCTTATTGCCTGGTCGACCTCGGTCATCACGCCCCCAACGTCAATATCGAGATGATTGTCGCGCGTCTCATCCAGTTCGGTAAGCTGGGCGGTTTCCATTTCAACGACAGCAAATACGGTGACGACGACCTTGATACCGCGTCCGTCGACCCCTATCGCCTGTTCCTGGTTTTCAATGAACTGGTCGACGCCGAGCACCGCAACGCGCCGGGCTTTAATCCGGCGCACATGCTTGATCAATCCCACAACGTGACCGATCCGATCGAAAGTCTGATGGTTTCGGCAATGGAAGTTCAAAGAGCATATGCCCAGGCGCTCCTGGTGGACAGAAACAGGTTGGAGGAGTGTCAGGAGTGCAATGATGCGCTCATGGCAACGGCTACGCTGAAACAGGCCTTCCGCACATATCGCTCTGCCGGATACCGGAAGAAAGTTGCCGCAGTTCGGCCTGATGTTTCAGGAGCCGGCGGTGGGATCGTGTGAGGATGGTCCCCCGGCAAGATCGGCCGAAGGGGACTCCTTCATAGATGCCGGGTTTTCAGCATTTCAGCTTGTAGGTGCGTATTGCGTTTTCACCAAGCACAGCGTTCCGTTCATCCGGTGTCAGACTGGACAGAAGCATCTCCGTCGCCTCAAGCCAGCGCTCGTAACTGCTTGCCAAAAGGCAGACCGGCCAGTCGCTGCCCCAGATCAGTCGCTCTGGCCCGAATGTTTCAAGAAGCAGATCAACATAGGGTCGGAGGTCTTCGACCGACCAGCCGTCCTGCGCTTCCGTGACCAGTCCTGACAGTTTGCAATTGGCACGCGTATTTCTTGCAAGCGCCGTCATGCTTTTGGCCCAGTCGTCAATTGTCCCATCGCGAATGAGAGGTTTTGATCCGTGATCGATCACCACCCTCATGCCGGGATATCGGTCCAGAAGCGTCTGAAGGTTGTTGAGGTGATGCGGCAGGGTCAGTGCATCAAAAGTCAGATCCGCCGATTGCAGGGCGTCATAGGCCGGTCGCAGATCGTTGCGAAGCATCCAGTCCGCATCCGGAATATCCTGGATCATCGGACGCAGGCCGACCAGTAAGGGGTGAGCGGCAAGATCCGCTATCTGGTTCGGTGCGTCAGGGCTTTCGAAGTCCACCCAACCGACGACGCCCTTGATGATTTCGTTCTCGTCGGCGAGCGACAACATGAATCTTGTTTCTTCAAGTGTCGGAGCTGCCTGCACCAGAACGGTGCCGGAAATTGAATGTTGTTTAAGGTGAGGGCTGAGGTCGCGAGGTAGAAAATCCCGGTAGATGACGTCGAGCTCCGGAGTTAACCAGCCATAATCTCCTCGTTCCAGCGCCCAGAAATGCTGATGCGCATCAATCCGTTTCACCCGATCACTCCTTTCTTCAGAATTATGTTGCCATAGAGCCGGCGTTCGCCTGTCTGAACGATCGCAAACGCGCTTCCTGCGCGTTCGTAAAAGGCAAATCGTTCCAGCGTCTGGATCTGGGTCGGATTGTCAGCGGTCTCATTGATGATTTTCTGAAAATCCGCAACGGCCTCCGGTCGTGCGTCCGGATCGCCGACCACCTGCATCGTGAGCGCGGGATCAGGCACATAGATGTCGAGTGGCATGACCGAGAGCACCGCCTTTAGAACCTCGCTTGCTGAGGAACCGTCCGCCCGGATACAGGTTGGGCCAAGGCTTTCGCCCGGAAAGTTGGCGTCCGCCAGCACGATTTCGTTGCCGTGCCCCATGGCGCGCAGCGCATAGAGAAGATCGGGGGAGAGGATGGGGTCGATGTTACGAAGTGGCGCATCCGATCGAATTAGGCCTTCGCTGCGCAAGTCGGACCAAAGACCTGCTGGAATGTCGGTTTCGAGCAAGGCAACGTTGGAACGCACCTCCCCGGCACTGACCCCGCCAGGGATCACGGTTTTGACGCAAGGGTGACCGAGCACGAATTGAAGGGCTGCGGCGATCAATGGTGTTTCATGAGCCGCGCAGACCGCTTCGATTTTCTGAACGCGTTCCAGGATGTCGGGCGGTGCGTCGGCGTAGTTGTATTTGGCACCGGGCACGGCACCGGTGGCAAGTATCCCCGAATTGTAGGGACCGCCGAGTATGATGCCGACATCCCGCTTTTCGCAAAGCGGCAGAAAACTCTCCAGCGCCTCCTGCTCCAGAAGCGTATATCGGCCCGCAAGCAGGAAGCAGTCGAATTCACCCAGACCGAGCAGTTTCTCGCAAACCTGCCACTCGTTGACACCTGCGCCGATGGCGGCGATGTCGCCGGCATCGCGTAATTCACACAATGCCCGATAGCCACCCCCGTCAAACAGTTCTCTGACCTTGGCGTCGCTGGTTTCCTGAGAGCCTTGCGAGAAAACGCAGACATCATGCACCAGCAGGATGTCCGCGTTGGCCACATCCAGCCGTGCTCTACTGGCCTCATAGCTGCGCATCACGCCGTCATAGGTGTAGTCGAAGACAATGCGCTTTTGCGGAACATCGACGAACGCTTCCGGTGTGACCTCGTCCGGTTCGCAATCGAGCAACAGACGGCCGATCTTGGTTGACAGTTGCACATTCTCGCGGCCGAACCTTTTCAATGCGACGCCGAACCGTTCCTCGGAACGGCCCAGTCCGTATTGCGGCGCCGTGTCGAAATACCGGATACCGGCATCATAAGCGGCCTGCAGGGCTGCCTGAGCGTCGTCCTCGGTGACTTTGCGATACATGTTGCCAAGAGGCGCGCCGCCAAACCCCATACGGGTCAGCGGCACGGGACGCTCCGTCCGGCTGTTCAACAAGGTTGTGTCGGTGACCTTCATGTCAGGTGCAGTCCTCAGCGTGATTGAAAAAGTTCGGGGCGTTTTTCGGCCAGGGCTTCTATGCGGGGCATAAGCTGGCCAAGGTGATGGCGCATGGCTTTCTGCGCGGCATCGGGATCTTGATCGCGGACCGCATCGACAATGGCCTGGTGTTCGTCCAGCGTTTCGGTTGCCCGGCCGGGCGTCGGTAGAAGCAGCATCCGCGCGCGGGTGACCTGGAGCGACACCATGCGGGCGACGGTCTTCAGGCGCGGGTAACCGGTGAAATGCATCAGCATGGCGTGGAATTCTTCGTCGGACTGATAAAACCCGGGAAAATCGCCATCTTCAACCAACAGGGATTGCAAACGCATGTTCCGGTTGATCTGAGCCATCTGGTCTTCAGTCCGGTCCCAGGCCACTTTGGCAACACTGGCAAGCTCCAGTGCTTCGCGCAAAAACGTGCCTTCGCGAATGTCATCCATGGAAAAATACGAAACTCGCGTTGCCGATTGCGGAACAACGTCAACCAATCCCTCGTTCGACAGCCGTGCGATTGCCTCGGAGACAGGCGAACGGGACACTCCCAGTTTCTCGCAGATCAGGCCTTTGCGGACGACCGATCCGGGAAGAAACTGCAAGGACAGGATCGCCTCCTGCATGGACAGATAAACCCTCTGGGCAAGTGAGCCCTCGAAGGTTCCGATCTCTCTGAGATTGGTTACTTCAATATCGGTATTCGTCATTTCCGCCTCTGGTTGACTAACATGTTAGTTGACATAGTCCGCAAGTCAAGCTAGTTCCTCAGTACAACGGTACTCCGCAAAAGTGGAGACGGGGGAGAGGGAGACGTACCAAAATGCACGGGAGCGATGTTCTGAAGCTGCGGGCCAACGACAATGTTGTCATTGCCCTTCGTGTGCTTCCGGCGGGTATCCGGCTTGAAGGCGTGTCCGAACCTCTTTCTGTGGATGTGCAGCCTGGTCACAAGATCGCCTGTGCGCCCATTCCCAAAGGTGAAAACGTGCTGAGATATGGCCAGGTTATCGGCCAGGCCAAAGAGGATATTCAGCCCGGCAGTCACGTGCACTCCCACAATCTCGGTATGGATGCGCACGAACTTCAGGACTACGAATTCGCGTCCCAGAACCCTTCTCTGGAACCGGCGACCGAAGACCGCCAGTTCCTGGGTTATCGCAGGGCAGACGGCAAGGTTGGAACGCGCAATTACCTTGGAATTCTCACCTCGGTGAATTGTTCCGGATCGGTTGCTCGCTTTATCGCGGAAGCTGCTGAAAGGTCCGGAATTCTCGACGAGTTTCCGAATGTCGACGGTGTCGTCCCCATCGTGCACGGCACGGGCTGCGGAATGTCTGGCAAGAATGAGGGATACGCAGCTCTGTTCCGCACCTTGTCAGGCTACGCACAGCACCCGAATTTTGGCGGTATCCTCCTGATCGGTCTCGGCTGTGAAGTCATGCAGGTTTCCGATCTGGTCGGTGGACGCCCGATCCGCGCCGATGGCGCTCTGCGTTACATGACGATCCAGCAGGAAGGCGGCACCCGCAGGACCATCGAAAAAGGCCTGACGGAACTTAGGGGAATTGCCGAGGCCGCCAACAGGGTGTCGAGAACTCCGGCGCCGGTAAGCGAAATTACCGTTGGCATGCAGTGTGGCGGCTCGGACGGCTATTCAGGCATCACCGCAAATCCTGCGTTGGGCTACGCGTCGGATCTTCTGGTCCGCCATGGTGGCACCACCATCCTGTCCGAAACGCCGGAAATCTACGGCGCCGAACATCTCCTGACGACCCGGGCCAACACGGTGGAGGTCGGTGAAAAACTGATTGAGCGCATCCATTGGTGGGAGGATTACACGTCCCGCAATGGCGGAGAGATGGACAACAATCCCAGCCCCGGAAACAAGCGCGGCGGCCTGACCACAATCCTGGAAAAATCACTTGGCGCGGTCGCAAAAGGCGGCACCGCGCCGCTGACGGATGTCTATCAATTCGGCGAACTGATCGACAAGAAGGGCTTTGTATTCATGGACAGTCCGGGCTTCGATCCCTGTTCGGTGACCGGACAGGTTGCTTCGGGTGCGAACCTCGTCGTTTTCACAACCGGACGCGGATCGGTCTCGGGTTACAAGCCGACGCCTTGTATCAAGCTGGCAACGAATTCCGAAATGTATCGGCGGATGTCGGAAGACATGGACCTCGATTGCGGCGACATCGTCACTGAAGGCGTCAGCATCGAGGCCAAGGGTGAGGAATTGTTCGAGCTGATGATCCGTGTCGCGTCTGGCGAACACACGAAAAGCGAAGAACTGGGATTTGGCGGCGCGGAATTCGTGCCATGGCAGATTGGGGCGGTGATGTAATGCGGCTGCAAGGAAAAACCATTCTTATTACTGCTGCGGGACAGGGCATGGGTCGCGCCAGCGCGATCGCCTGCGCCGGGGAAGGCGCGCGCGTGATTGCGACGGACCGAGATGCTTCCCTTTTGGAAGGTCTGGAGGGAATTGAAACCAGGGTTCTGGATGTCACCGATGCTGCCGCGATAGCGACACTTGTCTCGGAATTGCCGGATCTGGATGGTCTCTTCAATGTCGCAGGCTACGTTCATCACGGCACCCTTCTGGATATTTCCGAC
>NZ_JAILWL010000421.1 GCF_025698965.1 Roseibium sp. | reverse complement strand
TGCAAGAAAGTGAGCATTCAGGTTGCCGATCTCATCGATTTCGGACCGGAAATTCAGGTTGCCAAGGTGCTGATTGACGAATGCCTGAATGAGTGGTCGGCAGACAGTCGCCCCGAGATCCGCACGCTCGTCACCCGTGCGTTCAACACCGACAAGGAAGGCCAGATCAACAAGGCCGAAATCTTCATGCTGATGCGGCTGGAGATTGAAGATGAACGCTGGCAGGAGGCCATGAAGGCCCTCAGAGACTCTGTGCGCGTCACCGGCTCCAAGAGCTATGTCCGCTTCTATGAGCGTGACGCGCCGGACGGTGATTGGAAGGCCATCCCGATCGATATCGCGAAGGTGGCCTGACATGAGCGAGCTGAAAAGACTTATCGGCGTGGTCGAAGCCACCCGGGACGAAGCCGACGCCATAGCCGGGCCACAGCCCGATTGGATGGACCGCGCGGCCTATGCCACGTGGAGCGAGAACCGCTCCAAGGCGCAGGATCATCTGAAGGAAGCGCTTCTGGAAGCAGGGGCGAAGTTCAACGCTCGCCCCGCCGTGGATTTCGCCATCAGGCTTGGCGGCATTCGTTCCACGTCAACAAGCGGCATTGAGGGCGCGGTCGGCAACTGGCTGGCCGCTGCCCGCAAGCGGCTGGAAAAGGAGGCCTGAGATGATCGCTTATTGCTGGGCATCCGGCGAGATCGAATTCGTTCAAAGCCCTGGGCCCGTGCCATTCGGTGCGCTCGCATTCGCTGACAACATCATTCTTCGCCCGGATCTTTCGAGCGAAGACTTTGTGGCGTTGGTAACGGCACGCGCCCGAACTGCGCATGACAACGAAACCCTTCTGGTTCCCGGTATCCCGGAAGCCGAAGATCAAGTCCAAGCGCGCGAAGCACTTCAAGAGTGGGTCGAGCAGGCCCTCAAGAAACCGGGAAAGGCGGCTTGAGATGGAAGCCTTTCAAATCAGGCAGCTTGAATGGCAAGGTCACGGTGACAAGCTCGAAGCTTCGGCATTCGGGATTGGTGTCTTCTATCGCGTGAGAGGGGAGCCGGGCGCCTGGGAACTGATGAGCCCCGGCAAGACGCAGTACGTATTTACGCCCGGATACGAGACGCAGATCGACGCGAAGAACGCCGCACAGGTTGATTTTGAACGCCGTGTTCGCGCGTCAATGACAGAAGTCGAAAAAGGCACCTGACATGTCCCGCCTCACCAGCCCCGACAGTGTGTTGAGTGAGACCCGGGCCTTGCGCGATAGGCGTGAACATCTTTTGCGCGAGGCCGACCGTCACCGGTACCGCCTGCACCGGTTGCGGGATCTGCAAACAGAGTTGCAGCAGGTGACCACCGACCTTTTGAAACGGGAACGCGAGGATAGCCAGAAGCCGAAACCGAAGCCGGAGCCCTTGGGAGATGCCGGCGCGGTTGGCGGCAACGTCCATCGCAGCTTCCCTTACAAGGATTGAGACCATGACCTATCGCGAGAGAATTGCCTATGCGATCTTCAGCAGCGAATTTGCGCCGCACGTCGCAGGCAAGAACTCACTCAAGAACCTGCCGTCCCTTCAGACGCTTCTCGGAGAAGACGAGCCGGTCGATCCCTACCTCTCAGAGGATTGGGAGCTCAACAAGTCTGATTATTTCAAACATGCCGATGCGGCTTTAAATGAACTGAAAACAATCGCGGCCGAGCAGGGGAGGCCGTTGACATGAGTTCCCTCGCCAAGATCCATGTCCTGAAGAACAAAGCCAAGCTGGATGAGGACACCTATCGCGACATCGTTGAGCGCGAGACCGGGCAAAGGTCATCCAAGAACCTAAGCGATGCCGACCGGCTGAAAGTCATCCAGGCCTTAGAACCGCTCGCCCCGAAACAGGACACCAGCCGAGCCACCGGCAAGTTTGCCAAGAAGCTCCAGGCGCTCTGGATTGCCGGATACAATCTGGCCGTCATCAACAACAAGTCCGATCAGGCCATGATGGCATTCCTGAGGCGGCAGACCGGTCTGGATCATCATCGGTTCCTTCAGGATGAAAGGGACGCCACCAAGGCGATCGACGCGTTGAAACTCTGGATCCGGCGCGCAACCGGGAACTTCGAGCTGTTTACTCAGGATCAGGTCCGGACACCGTTGCAAAATGACTACCGGTTTCAGATCTGCCTGCATATCTGGCTTGAGCTGGTGAAACAGGATCGGGCACCGGGAAGCAGCTTGAGCGAGTTTCTGGCGAGCCGGCAGGCACAGAACGATGTTCTAGACCTGACCTCGGGCGATTGGATCGCCTGCATGAATGCGCTTGGGGATCTGTATCGACGGGAGGGCAAGGGCTGATGGTTGCTTATTCCTTCAAAGCCTTTTTTGAACCGCAGATATCGACCGGCTTCAAACAGCACACCGTCCGTGCCGAACGCCGTCGTCATGCCCGACCGGGGGAAACCGTCCAACTCTATGTCGGTATGCGGACGCGGCATTGCCGGAAGATCCTCAAGCCTGATCCGATCTGTACTGCGGTGCCACCGATCGTAATTGAGCTGTCTTCGCGCCGGGATGATTTCATTCAGTCGATCGAAATCGACGGTTGCAAGTTGAATGCCGACGATATCGAGCAATTCGCTCGTGCTGACGGGTTTGCGCCAGAGCACATTAATGTTCTGGCTCTCGATCTGGACGGCAAGACGGCTCGAAAGAACATGGGTGAGTTCTGGCATCACAACCATGACGGCGACCGTTTCACTGGCATGCTCATCAAGTGGAAGCCTGTATCATGACCGACGAGCTTCCCGGCCTGCTTGGTGAAATCGCAGAGGTTGCCGGTCTGCCGGCAGCGCTTGCGATTGCCGAGCAGGTCGGTGGAACTCGGGTTACGATCCCGTCTCATGCAATGAATGACCATTGGTTGGTCGAACTGGTCGGCAGGGAGGCGGCGGACAAGATCTGCGATCACTTCCGCACCTTGTCACCCGATCAGAGGGAAGCCGGCGCGCGCCACGTCATCATTCCGCGTGGTCCCGCCGGTTGCCTCACTAAAGCCCGAACCCGGCTTGCAAAAGAACTTGAAGCCGGAACCAGCGCACGCGAAGCTGCCCGCCGTGCCGGTTTGACGGAACGAACGGCATGGCGGATGCGCGCCAAGCTTCGGGACGAAGAAAACAGCAAGCAGGGCTCCCTGTTTCAGGACAGTTTGACAAGCGATTAAACGCCGTTCAAATTCTCCGTCCCGGCGTTTCCTGCCTTGGCTGACAGCTGTCAGCCCCACAAATCCCAGTTAAAGAAAAGAAATTGAGGGCCTCCTATCACGGCAGGACGAGGCCCTATGTCCGACATCATTTTCAAACTCCGTCAAGGCGGCGGCAAGCAGAGCAATGACGATGTCATCAAGCTGGCCGCGTCCCGCATGCAGTGCGAAGAAGAAGTGCTGCAGGCGATCCTTGAAGTTGAGAGCAAAGGCCGCGCGTTTGACGACGATGGCCGGCTTATCATCCTTCCCGAAAAACATGTCTTCTGGCGCGAGCTGCCGAAGAACCTGAGGGCGACGGCCAAGCGGCTGGGACTGGCCGTCCAGAAATGGACCCGTCAGAATTACAAGGGGCTTGGCGGTTCTGGTTCCGATGCCCGATGGGACCGGCTGGAAGCCATGGTCAAGCTCGATGAGAAAGCGGGCTTGCGGTCCGCGTCTTACGGCGGTCCGCAGATCATGGGCTTCAATGCCCAGCTGTGCGGCTATGCCACCGTGCAAAGTTTCGTGCTCGATATGGCAGAAAACGAAGCCAATCAGGCCGAAGCGTTTCTGACCTATCTTGAAAAGGTCGGATTGCTTCAGGCGATCCGCGACCGGGACTGGCGCGCGATTGCCCGTCGTTACAACGGGCCGGGTCAAGTCACGCGCTATGCCGAGCTTATGGCTCAAGCCTATGCGCGCGTCTCTGGCCGTGTTGGTCATGCAAAGGTCGCCAGGGGTTATCTGCGGCTCGGTTCAGACGGCTTCCAGGTCAAGGCATTACAGGAACGCCTGGTTGCCCTTGGCTATCATGTCAAACCGGATGGCGACTTCGGTCCGGCCACGCGCCGTCAGGTGATTGCCTTCCAGGCTGACAACGGCTTGAACACGGACGGTGTCGTCGGGATCAAGACCGGCGAAATGCTTGAACGGGCCGTGCCGATCAATGAACAGCCCGGTGGCACTCGCGAAAACCTCACCGTCAAGGATCTGCGCAAGGCCGGATCCCAGACTGTCAAGCAGGCCGACCGCCTGACCAAGCTTGGTGTCGGTGCCCTGGTCACCGGTCTTGGTGCGGAAGCTCTGGAAGTCGTCGGCAGTGTTCCCGGACTAGAAACCCTGAAGGGCCTCTCGGACACCATCCATCAGGTGACCAAACTGGCCGAGCCAATCCTGCAACTGATCGGCGACAACAAGTGGCTGGCGCTGGTCGCGATTGGCTGCGCCATCTATTGGGGCGCACGCCAGATCAAGTTGCGGCGGCTCTCCGATGCCAGGGAATGGAGGCACGTTGCATGACGTTCCTTCTGTCTCTGGTTCTTAAATTCGCCAGCTCCGGTCTTGTCGATAAGGCGCTTCGCTACATGGAGCGCAAGGCAGCGCTAGGCAACGAGCAGGAGCGCATCAAGTCTCAAACCACAATCGAGGTTGTCCGGTCGGCCGTGCAGGAAACCCGGATCATGGCAGACCTGCAAAAGTCCAAATTCCAGCATCTGGCTTACTGGATCTTTGCCGCCTTGTTCATTTTGCCTCTCGGCTTCTGGTGGGCCGCCGTCATTCTGGACAGCGTGTTCCTGTTCGGCTGGAAGGTCGCGACGGTTCCTGTTCTGGAACAGTGGGGCGGGGAAATGATCCGCTGGCTTTTCTACACCGGCACCTTTGTCGCCGGCGTCAAAATGTTGAAGTGAGGTGCCGGTGTTTAACTGGATTGAACGGTTCGAGTCCCTTCTGAGTGTCACCGCCGTCCTGTTCGCCGGTGCCGCCTTCGCCTATTCCTGGCTGACCAGCGGCTCCAAGGACAACGCCAGCAAGATCGAAGTGCTTGAGAAGGCTGTCGAGGAAAAAGACACCGAGCTTTCGACGCGTGTCGCAGCTCTTGAAAACCGCCTAGACGATTATCCAACCAAGGAAGATCTTCACGAGATCCATCTTCAGCTGCGAACGCTGGACGGAACCATTGGATCGCTTTCGACCAAGGTTGAGAGCGTTGATCGTGTTGCCCGGCGCATTGACGACTATCTACTGACACAGCGGGAGCGGTGACCATGAGTTATGCCGAACACGCCACGGCCGATTATCGGCTTACCATCCTGAAGGCGCTCACCGAAGAAGACGACAATCGTCTCAATGAAACCCTGATCGAAAGGGTTCTGGAGACCTTCGGCCACACCAAGTCACGCGACTACCTGCGCACTCAGCTGAAGAAGCTTGAGGATCTTGGCGCAGTCAAATTGACGGAGCCGGGTTCGGTGTATGTCGCTGAGCTGCTGCGGCCTGGTCTCGACCATGTCGAGCGCCGCTCGTTCCTTGAAGGTGTTTTAAAACCGTCGATCGGGGGCTGATATGGCAAAGCGCCGCAAGGGCCGGGGACGCCTGTCCGCGATCGAGAAGCTGCCGATCGAATGCGAGGAAGCTGTTGTCTGGGCCGCAACGGAACTGCGCAAACGCCAGCGAAGCCAGAAGGACATTTACGAAGAGTTCTTCTTGAAACTTGAGCAGGTGCAGAAAGACAGCCACGGCGAGCTTGAATTCGATATCCCGTCGATCTCCAGCTTCAATCGCTATTCAATCAATCAGGCCCATCTGACCCGGCGCATTGAAGGCACCAGGGAGATCGCCAGCTCGATCGCCGCG
>NZ_JAILWL010000420.1 GCF_025698965.1 Roseibium sp. | reverse complement strand
TCGGCGTTTGTTTCCCGGTTTTCGCCCATGAAGGAAGAAGCGTCACATCTGGAAACCGGCGAGGTTGCTTTGCTCTTCCGTGTAGCCCTGGTGCACGCTTATCGGATAATCCGATTTCGGGATCCAAGACTTCCGAATTCAGTCTTGCCAGCCGACTGGCCGGGCGCGGCTGCCCGCCGGTTGTTTGCGGACGTCTATTCTACTCTGTCTGAAGCATCAGATACATATATCGGCGAGCATTTTCTCAGCCGGAGCGGGACGTTGCCTACCCGTCCGAAAACTGTGTCTGCCCGTTTGAAGACACTGGCTACGTGTTCCGTTGGTTTTGAAGCCGCCTGAAAGGCTATATTTTACAAATAGATATCAAGCATCACAAAATTAGAAAGAATTTACTTTTTCTGTGATGTTTTGTGCGTTATCCTTCCCGAGAGTTTCACATGACGGGAAGGAGGCGTCATGTATGCCCAGATGGTGAAAACCGATGCGAACAAGGTGCGCGATCTTTCGGAAATGACCGAAGAAGAGCGGGCATTTCAGGCGCGCATTGATCGTGGTGAAAAGATTGAACCAACCGATTGGATGCCGGAAGGGTACCGAAAGACCCTGATCCGCCAGATTGGTCAGCACGCACATTCAGAGATCGTAGGTCAGTTACCGGAAGGCAACTGGATCACACGGGCGCCGACTTTGGAGCGGAAAGCCATTTTGTTGGCAAAAGTCCAGGATGAGGCCGGGCATGGTCTCTACCTTTACTGTGCAGCAGAAACCCTCGGTGTGAGTCGGGATGAATTGATCGAACTCCTGCACGCCGGCAAGATGAAATATTCGTCGATCTTCAACTATCCGACGCTCACCTGGGCGGATATTGGTGCAGTCGGCTGGCTGGTGGATGGCGCAGCCATCATGAACCAGGTGCCGTTGCAAAGAACCTCTTTCGGGCCGTACTCCCGAGCGATGATCCGCATCTGCAAGGAAGAAAGTTTTCATCAGCGCCAAGGCTACGACATCATGATGAAGATGGCGAACGGCACCGCAGAGCAGCGCCGGATGGCGCAGGACGCTCTTGACCGGCTCTGGTATCCCTCGCTGATGATGTTTGGTCCGTCGGACAAGGATTCGGTGCACTCCGCTCAATCGATGGCCTGGAAAATCAAAATCAACACCAACGACGAGTTGCGCCAGAAATTTGTCGATCAGACAGTGTCGCAAGCTGAGTACCTTGGACTGACGATTCCGGACGAAAACCTGTCTTGGAACGATGAAAAGGGTGGATACGACTTTTCCGAACCGGACTGGTCTGAGTTCTTTGAAGTTCTGAGCGGCAATGGTCCTTGCAATCGCGAGCGGATGGAAGCTCGGGTCAAGGCCTGGGAAGAGGGCTCGTGGGTTCGCGATGCGCTCATGGCACATGCAAACAAGAAGGAAGCTGCCAAAACAGCTGCCGAGTGAATTTCCTGAAAGGACATGGCGAGACCGGTCGGAGTAATTCGACTTTCACGTACGGTGTTGCGCAGTTGGTTGAACGCGGAGGAAAAAATGAAAAAAGAATGGCCGTTGTGGGAAGTGTTCATTCGCGGACAGCATGGACTGAACCATCGGCATGTTGGCTCGCTGCATGCACCGGACGCCGAAATGGCAATCAAGAACGCTCGGGATGTCTATACCCGGCGCAAAGAAGGAATTTCGATCTGGGTTATTCCATCAGCGCAGATCACTGCATCCGATCCAGGTGCCAAGGATGCCTTGTTCGAACCGTCGGTGGACAAGATCTACAGGCACCCGAGTTTCTATGACATCCCTGATGAAGTCGGGAAGATGTGATGGCTACGGCGGTCGATAATATCGTGAGCGATAAATTGTTCGAATGGTTGTTGCGGCGCGGTGATAGCGCGCTCATTCTTGGCCATCGGGTGTCTGAGTGGTGCGGACATTCTCCGGTGCTTGAGGAAGATATTGCGCTCGCCAATGTCGCGCTCGATCTGATCGGGCAGGCGCGGTTGTGGCTAACCTATGCAGGAGAAATTGAGGGGAAGGGCCGCGGCGAAAACGAGCTGGCATTCCTCCGTGATGCTTGGGATTTCCATAACTTCCTGCTTGTCGAACAGCCTAACGGTGACTTTGGAAAAACCCTGATGCGCCAGTTTCTTTATGACGCTTATCAGGTGCTGCTTCTTGAGGCGCTAGAAAATTCATCCGATCAACGCGTTGCTGAGATCGCGGCAAAGGCCGGAAAGGAAGCCGCCTATCACCTGGATCGATCTGCTGACCTGGTTATCCGGTTGGGAGATGGTACTTCCGAGAGCCATCGAAGGATGCAGACAGCCCTCGAAACTCTATGGATTTATACTGGTGAATTATTCTCCGGTGACGAAGTGGATGAGGTGGTCTCTGATGCGGGCATCGCACCGATGCCGGAGACATTGCAATCAAGCTGGCGGCAGATCGTTGATGAAGTCCTGACACGTGCAACGCTGGAAGTACCGGACACGACATTTTCCCACACAGGCGGTGTGACCGGCAGACACAGTGAGCATCTCGGACACCTTCTGGCAGAAATGCAGTTCCTGCAACGGGCCTATCCCGGGGCAACCTGGTGATCGGATGAAGGTTTCGACGGACACCATCTGGCAATGGCTGGCGGAAGTTCCGGATCCGGAAATTCCGGTTCTGTCTCTGACTGACCTCGGCGTTATTCGCGATGTGCGTTGGGAGGAAGGCACGTTGGTTGTCACCGTTACGCCGACTTATTCCGGATGCCCGGCCACTGCCGTCATAAATCTGGACATTGAAACAAAACTGCGATCCTGCGGCGTTGAGAACCTGCGTCTGGAGCAAAAACTAAGTCCACCTTGGACAACGGACTGGCTGAGCCCGGAAGGGCGCGCGAAACTGCGGAACTACGGCATAGCACCGCCGGTTGAAAGCGTCGGAGAAATGTCGGTTTCAGGACGCTTGTCGAGACTTTCAGGCAAACAGGATTTGGTCGTTCCCTGTCCGCGATGCGGTTCATCGGATACGGAGAAGGTCAGTCAATTTGGCTCCACCCCCTGCAAGGCAGCCTATCGGTGCCGGGAGTGCCTGGAACCATTCGATTATTTCAAATGCCACTGACGCGCATTTAGACATGTACAGGGAGGAATAGATGTCACGGTTTCACGCCCTGACGGTCACAGAGATTATCCCGGACACGCGAGACTCAGTCATTGTGACGCTAAAACCCGCGCCGGAAGCAACGGACCTGTTTCGCTTCACACAAGGCCAATACCTAACATTTCGCCGGGATTTTGACGGGCACGAAGTCAGGCGCTGCTATTCCATTTGCGCAGGGACGGAAGACGGCGATCTGAAAGTCGGTATCAAGCGTGTCGACGGAGGCGCATTTTCCTGCTGGGCGAACGAGAACCTGAAAACAGGCGACACGGTTGAAGCTATGCCTCCGGTCGGCAGTTTCTTTGCACCGATCGAGCCGGAAAGCACCAGGTTCTATGTCGGTTTTGCCGGCGGCTCCGGAATTACCCCGATCCTGTCGATCATGAAGACGGTTCTGGCGCGCGAGCCGCATTCAACATTTACCCTCGTTTATGCCAATCGGCAGGTTTCTTCGATCATGTTTCGGGAGGATCTGGAAGATCTCAAGAACAGGTATCTTGGTCGCCTCCAGATCGTTCACATTCTCAAAAGTGACGCACAGGAAACAGAGCTTTTCTCCGGCCGCGTGGATGAGGAGAAAGTCAATGAGCTTCTTGAAACGTTGATTGACCCTCAGGATATCGACCTGACATTCCTGTGCGGTCCTCACGGGATGATGGATACGATCCGACGCTGTCTTGAAGGTCACGGTGTGGAACCGGACCGGATCAAGCACGAACTCTTCAAATCGGACCAGCCCGGTCGGCTGCCTGAAAAGAAAAGGCCGAAAACCGCAAGCGACAAAGACCGGGAAGCCGATCTCAGCCTCACGCTCGACGGAACGACCCGCGACATTCATATGGAGGCGGGGGAAACCATTCTCGAAGCGGCACACAGGCACAGCGTCGACGCGCCTTATTCCTGTTGCGCGGGTGTCTGTTCCACATGCCGTGGAAAACTGCTGGAAGGTGAAGTTGAAATGGCTGCCAATCACGCGCTTGAAGATGACGAGATTCGGGACGGCTACATTCTGACCTGTCAGTCCCGACCGCTTAGCAAGCGTCTTGTCCTGACCTATGACGCTTGAGGCAACGCTCCACGACGCTTCAAACCTGTCTTCAACTCTAAAATCGGTGTGTGTTCGATGACTGTTGTTCCACAAAAGGTGCGCGTTCTGGAAAGCTATCTGGCAGGAAGCTGGAGGCAAGGGAAGGGGTCAGGCTCCAACCTTCTGGATGCATCGACAAGTGTGCCTGTCGCACGCATTGATGCCTCGGGACTTGATCTCGGCGAAGCGCTGGCTTTTGGCCGCGACAAGGGCGGAGCCGGTTTGCGCAAGTTGACCTATCACCAACGTGCTCTGATGTTGAAAACACTGGCTCAGGCACTGATGGAAAAGAAAGAGATCTTTTACCAGGAAAGCTTTGCCACCGGTGCGACGCGCAAGGACAGCTGGATCGATATTGAGGGCGGCATCGGGACGCTCTTTGCTTATTCCTCCAAGGCTCGACGGGAAATGCCCAACTCGCGTGTCTTTGTGGAAGGAGCCGTGGAACCGCTTTCCCGGGACAACACCTTTTCAGCTCAGCACATCTTGAGCCCTTTGCAGGGAATTGCCGTACACATCAATGCCTTCAACTTCCCGTGCTGGGGCATGTTGGAGAAAATTGCACCCGCACTGATTGCTGGCATGCCCTGCCTTGTCAAACCGGCAAGTCAGACGGCTTATCTGACGGAGACGATGGTACGACATATCCTGGATACGGGGATACTCCCGGAAGGTTCGCTGCAATTGTTATGCGGCTCAGCAGGAGATCTGATCGACCACGTGACAGGACAGGATGTCGTAACCTTCACCGGGTCCGCGGCAACTGGTCAAATGCTTCGCGGACATCCGGCCATTGTGCAAAATTCGGTTCGTTTCTCGATGGAAGCGGACAGCCTGAACGCGGCTGTGCTTGGACCGGATGCGAAACCCGGCGAGCCGGAATTCGACCTTTTTATCAGGGAAGTCGCACGTGAGATGACCGTAAAAGCCGGTCAGAAATGTACTGCGATCCGGAGGGTGATCGCGCCGCGCGAATGCGTGTCGGCCGTTGCGGACGCGCTTGGACAGCGCCTTTCACGGCAGGTTGTCGGCGATCCGCGACGCGAAAACGTGACAATGGGGCCTCTTGCGTCACTATCTCAAAAAAACGAAGTCCTTGCGCGTATCGACGAATTGAAGGAGGACGCGGAGGTCCTGTCAGGGGGTGCAGCAGAGCTCGCCGATACAGGGGCATTCGAGGCTCCCGTTCTTTTGCATTGTAACGAACCTCTCAAGTCGGAAACGGTTCATTCGGTTGAAGCATTTGGTCCGGTCGCGACGCTGATGCCATATGACGAACTGGACGAAGCGATTGAACTGACGCACAAGGGCAAAGGTTCTTTGGTTGCCTCGATTTTCACCAACGATCCGATGGTTGCTGAGGAAATGGTACTTGGTATGGCGCCGTATCACGGACGGGTCATGATCGGAAACCGTCAAAGCGCCAAGACCTCGACCGGACACGGGTCGCCTTTGCCCATGCTGGTTCATGGTGGCCCCGGCCGGGCTGGGGGGGGCGAAGAGCTTGGAGGTTTGCGTTCCATCAAGCATTACATGCAACGCACAGCCGTGCAGGGAACGCCACAATTGCTCGGCGCGGTGACTGGCCGCTGGGTTTCAGGTGCATCAGGAAAATCTGATACC